>JANTGB010000007.1 GCA_024763115.1 Desulfobulbaceae bacterium
TTGCCGAGGTCAGCGTGGTTTTACCATGGTCGATATGTCCGATGGTACCTATGTTGACGTGGGGTTTAGTTCTTTCAAATTTTTCTTTCGCCATGATTTTTCCTCACTCTATTTTAAAATTCAGTGGCAATTAAAAAAGACGGAAGTCAGAAAACAAAAAAATATATTTTTTCATAAGTCTGCTGAAATCGCCTATATTTCTATCTTACGTTAAAAGGATAGGGCATCATTAATTACCCGTCATACTCCTCTGACTTTTTTGATTATTTCCTGCGCTATCGAGTTCGGCACCTGATCATAGCAGGAAAACTGCATGGTAAAATTAGCCCTGCCTTGAGTAGCTGACCGTAAATCAGTCGAATAGCCGAACATTTCAGCCAATGGAACAAGAGCTTTTATAATCTGTATTCCATTTTCCAGGCTGTCCATTCCCACAATTTTAGCCCGTTTAGTGTTCAGGTCTGAAATAGCATCTCCCATATACTCATCAGGCGAAGTTATTTCTATAGCCATAACAGGTTCAAGCAAAATCGACCTGCCTTTCCGCAATGCCTGGCGAAAGGCCATAGCTGCAGCTACGCCGAAGGACTGCTCTGTTGAATCCTCTTCATGATAAGAACCGCCGATCAGGGTAACCCTGATATCTACCACCGGATAACCTATCAGGGCTCCGGCATCGAGGTTTCCCTGAATACTGTTCTTTATTGCCGGAACAAATTCAGCTGGAATTGAATCTTCCGCAACCCGGCATTTAAATTCAATTCCACTGCCGCGTTCAAGTGGTTCAACTGCAAGAATAACATGACCATACTGGCCGGCGCCGCCCTGCTGGTCAAATTCTCCTTCACCTGTTGTCTTAGTGCTTATCGTTTCCTTATAGGCAACCTGAGGCTTGCCGACATTAGCTCCGACCTTGAATTCCCTAACCAGTCGTTCGACAATAATATCCAGGTGTAGCTCACCCATGCCGGAAATTATTGTCTGACCGCTGTCAGGATCAATACTTACCTTAAAGGAAGGATCCTCCATGGATATTTTTGCCAGGCTTTCATTTAATTTTTCCTGATCAGCCTTACCCTTAGGCTCAATGGCAATGCTTATTACCGGCTCAGGGAACTCCATGGTGTCAAGAAGCAAGGTGTCACCGGGAGCGCACAGAGTCTCTCCTGTACCGGTAAATCGCAACCCCACAAGCGCGCCGATTTCTCCTGGGCCCAGTTCATTAACCTCTTCCCGCTTGTTGGAATGCATTTTTACAATACGCCCAACTTTTTCCTTCTTTCGTTTTAGAGGATTAAATAATTTATCACCGGTTTTCAGCTTGCCGGAGTAAACTCTGGCATAAGCGAGATTGCCGACAAAAGGATCTGAGACAATTTTAAACACCAGGGCACATAATTTTTCACTTGCCCCGGTTTTTCTAATTTCCGTCTCACCTTTCCTGTTGACTCCCTCCACCGGAGGAATATCAGTAGGTGACGGCAGATAAGCCACTAGCGCATCCAATAATGGCTGTACGCCTTTATTCTTGAAGGCGCTGCCACATAAAACCGGCACAACTTCAAGGTTAAGGGTTGCTTTTCTGACCGCCCGCCGAATTTCATCAGCACTGACAGGTTCTTCTTCCAGATATTTTTCCATGACCCCATCATCGAAGTCGGCCAGCTTCTCGATAAGGGTCATTCGTGCAGCCGTGAATGTTTCCAGGTGATCTATCGGGATATCTTCTTCAGTGACTTTCAGTCCCTGACTTTCTTCATCAAAGACCAGTTTCTTTTCTTCAATTAAATCAATTATACCGCTGAAATTATCCTCACTACCTACCGGAATCTGAAGCGGCAGAGGATTTGCTCTCAGACGTTCAGATATCATATCGACGCAACGCCCGAAATCAGCGCCGATACGATCCATTTTGTTAACAAAGGCAATCCGTGGTATTGAATACTTATCAGCCTGCCGCCATACTGTTTCAGATTGCGGCTCTACTCCGCCCACCGCACAGAATACCGCTATTACCCCATCCAATACCCGCAGACATCGTTCTACTTCAACTGTAAAATCAACATGTCCCGGAGTATCAATAATATTTATTTGATGGTTTTTCCAGGTGCAGGTAGTGGCTGCCGAGGTTATGGTAATACCTCGTTCCTGCTCCTGTTCCATCCAGTCCATAACAGCAGCGCCGTCATGAACTTCACCGATTTTGTGAGACCTACCGGTATAGTAAAGAATTCGTTCCGTAGTTGTCGTTTTCCCGGCATCTATATGTGCCGTTATGCCTATGTTGCGAAGCCGGGCTAGAGAGATGTTTCCTGCCATATCTTTTTTCTCTTAACATCTCTGATTGAATGCTGTCGGCATATTTTTTATAATATAAAACTGATCCGCCCATTACTTCTAACCAAGTTCAACAACCACGGAACCCAGGATATATAACCGGGTTCAGAACTCCTGTCAACCAGGATATTTTCATTACCAGCGATAATGGGCAAATGCCTTATTAGCCTCTGCCATTTTATGCGTATCTTCCCGTTTCTTAACTGAAGCGCCCCTATTGTTAAAGGCATCGGTAAATTCAGCGGCCAGCTTGTCTGCCATCGTTTTACCTGATCTTTTCTGGGCATAGCCGACCAGCCAGCGGATAGCGAGAGCATTACGACGTTCAGGCCTGACCTCAATAGGCACCTGGTAAGTTGCCCCGCCAACCCGACGCGATTTAACCTCTACTCTGGGCCGTACCTGTTCCATGGCCTTTTCAAAAACCTCAAGAGGTTCATTATCGGATATTCTATTGTCGACAATATCCATTGCATCATAAAAAATCTTTCTGGCTATATTTTTCTTACCACGTTGCATCAAGCCATTTATAAACTTGGCTACAAGAGGGCTGTTATAACGAGGGTCCGGAGTTATCAACCTCTTGGCCACCAGTTTGCGTCTTGGCATTTCAACTTGCTCCTATAATAGTAATATCAGAATCTTTTCCCGAATAATATTATTTGGGTCGTTTAGCTCCATACTTGGATCGCCCCTGACGACGTTCCGAAACCCCAAGAGTATCCAGCGTGCCCCTGACGACATGATAACGAACACCAGGCAAGTCTTTTACCCTGCCGCCTCTGATCAGGACAACCGAATGCTCCTGCAGATTATGGCCGATACCAGGAATATATGAAGTTACCTCAATACCATTAGTCAATCTTACCCTGGCGACCTTTCTCAACGCCGAGTTTGGTTTTTTCGGGGTTGTGGTATAGACACGTACACATACACCACGTTTCTGAGGTGATCCTTTCAGGGCCGGCGTATTTGTCCTCTTGATGGATTTCTTCCGGCCTTGACGAACCAGCTGATTGATGGTCGGCATTTAAATAACTCCTTTTACTCTCTTTAAAATTTATCTTCTACATTTCCCGACAAACGAAAAACGGAATAATTAACCGAACATTTGCCTGATGTCAAGAGCAATTTTTCCAGCGTTAAACTCTTACTTATCTTTCTCCAGCGAATAACGATCAAGACGGCCTGTGCCGGCCGGCACAAGTCGTCCCATAATTACGTTTTCCTTCAAACCGGCAAGATTATCAACCTTACCGGCCATGGCGGCATTAGTCAGAACCTTGGTCGTTTCCTGAAAAGAGGCGGCAGAGATAAAACTATCAGTGCTCAAGGAGGCCTTTGTTACTCCCAGGAGCAGAGGTTCGGCTACTGCCGGTTTCTTGCCTTCCTTGAGAAGCTGATCATTTACATCTTTAAATTTCCACCACTCGACCTGTTCTCCCAACATAAAAGCACTGTCGCCAACTCCGGTTATATGGATACGGCGCAGCATCTGCCGGACAATAACCTCGATATGCTTATCATTGATCTTGACACCCTGGAGACGATATACCTCCTGGATTTCATTAACCAGAAACTTGGCAAGTTCCTTAACCCCAAGAACCCTGAGAATGTCGTTAGGATCAGGAGACCCATCCATTAATGCCTCTCCCGCTTTGACATAATCGCCTTCATGGACGCTTATATGTTTACCCTTGGGAATCAGATACTCCCTGGGCTTGCCTAACTCCGGCGTAACAACTACCCGTTTCTTGCCCTTCAGGTCATTACCGAAACTTATCCGCCCGTCAATCTCGGTTATTACTGCCAGTTCCTTGGGTTTGCGCACCTCAAACAGTTCCGCTACTCTGGGCAGGCCACCGGTAATATCCTTGGTTTTAGTAGTTTCCCGAGGTATCTTGCCGATAATACTGCCGGCCTCAATATCAGCCCCCTCTTCCACAATAATAATGGTGCCGACCGGCAGACTGTATCGGGCCGGACTTTTAGAATTGGGAAGTTTCAAGGCCTTGCCGTTTTCGTCCTTCAGGGAAATACTGGGGGTCATCTGAGTGACCTTGGTGGGGATAATAACATGGCTTGACTTGCCGGTAATGGGATCAATCCGTTCCTGCATGGTTGTTCCCTCGACAATATCGGCAAATTTCACCTTGCCGGCTACTTCACTGACAATGGGAATAGTAAAAGGATCCCAGTCGGCAATCAGAGCATCAGGTTCCACTTCGGCTCCATCAGCAACATGAATCTGGGCACCGTAGGTCAACTGGTAGCGCTCACGCTCCCTGCCCTTGGAACCGAGAATACTAATCTCACCATTACGGTTCATAACAATCATTTTACCATCTTCACCGGTAACAAAATGAAGGTTCTGAAACTTTAAAGTGCCGCCGAACTGGCTGCGAACCTCTGCCTGCTCGACACTCCGGCTTGCCGTGCCGCCGATGTGAAAGGTGCGCATGGTAAGCTGAGTGCCGGGCTCACCAATAGACTGAGCGGCAATAATTCCCACAGCCTCGCCGATATTAACCATGTGGCCGCGGCCGAGGTCACGGCCGTAACACTTGGTACATACTCCGCGTTTTGACTGACATGTCAGAACCGACCTGATCAGAATCCGATCAATACCGGCCTTTTCAATAAGCTCAACCTTGTTCTCAGTAAACTCCTCATTAGCCTTGACAATCAGTTCGCCGTTAAAGGGATCAATGATATCCTCCAGAGCAACCCGGCCCAGGATACGTTCACCAACCTTCTGGATAATCTCCCCGCCTTCCACGAGTGGTTCGGCAATAATACCGTCCAGGGTCCGGCAATCCTTTTCAACAATAGTAGAATCCTGGGCAACATCAACCAGCCGCCTGGTCAGATATCCCGAGTTGGCGGTTTTAAGCGCCGTGTCAGCCAGACCTTTCCGGGCTCCATGGGTTGAAATAAAATATTCCAGCACATTCAAACCTTCCCGAAAATTAGCCTTGATCGGCGACTCGATAATCGCCCCGGACGGTTTAGCCATCAGGCCCCGCATCCCGGCAAGCTGACGAATCTGATCCTTGCTGCCCCTGGCTCCGGAATCAGCCATAATAAAAATCGGATTAAAACTTGGCGTTTCAATAAGTTTGCCTTCTTTATCCCGGAGGTACTGGACGCTTAATTCCGTCATCATTTCCTTGGCAACGTCATCAGTGGCCCGAGACCAGATATCAACGACCTTATTATATTTCTCCCCGGAGGTAATCAGTCCGTCGGAATATTGCGTTTCAACATCAAAAACATCGCTTTCCGCTTTAGCCAGAATATCATCTTTACTGACCGGAATCTGCATATCATTAATACAGATGGAAATTGCCGCCTTGGTAGCAAATTCATAACCGGTATCTTTCAATCTGTCGCTTAAGATAACCGTAGCCTTGGTCCCGGCATGACGATATGAATAGTCAATAAGTCTGGCCAGAATCTTTTTACTCATCACCTTGTTGACCTCGGCAAACGGCACCTTATCAGGCAGCAATTCACCGAGAATCACCCGACCAACCGTGGTATCGACCAATTCGCCCTTGATCCGTACCCTGATTTTGGCCTGGAGATGCACGGCGCCGTGATCATAAGCCATACGCGCCTCTTCCGGAGAAGAAAAAATCTTGCCCTCGCCGGTTACCAGGAGCCTTTCCCGACTCATGTAATAGAGACCGAGCACCACATCCTGACTGGGGACGATAATCGGTTCGCCGTTAGCGGGTGAAAGAATGTTGTTGGTTGACATCATCAAAACCCGGGCTTCAACCTGGGCTTCAACGGTAAGCGGGAGATGAACAGCCATCTGATCGCCGTCAAAGTCGGCATTAAAGGCAGCACAGACCAGAGGATGCAACTGAATCGCCTTTCCCTCAATCAGCACCGGCTCAAAGGCCTGCATACCAAGACGATGGAGCGTTGGCGCCCGGTTGAGAATGATAGGATATTCCCGCACCACATCATCAAGCACGTCCCAGACTTCCTGAGTGCCCTTTTCCACCATTTTTCTGGCACTCTTGATCGTGGTTACATGACCCAGCATTTCCAGTTTATTGTAAATATATGGTTTAAAAAGCTCCAAAGCCATTTTTTTAGGCAGACCGCACTGATGAAGGCGAAGATGGGGGCCGACAATAATAACGGTACGGCCTGAATAATCTACCCGTTTACCCAGCAGATTCTGGCGGAAACGACCCTGCTTACCCTTGAGCATGTCACTAAGAGACTTCAACGCTCTTTTATTTGGTCCGGTGATGGTTTTTCCCCGACGGCCATTATCAAAAAGGACATCCACCGCCTCCTGCAGCATCCGTTTCTCGTTACGAATAATAATTTCCGGTGCATCCAGCTCCAGAAGTCTTTTCAATCGGTTATTTCGATTAATCACCCGCCGGTAGAGATCATTTAAGTCGGAAGTGGCAAATCGCCCCCCTTCCAGAGGAACAAGAGGGCGCAGATCGGGCGGCAGTACCGGAATAACTTTTAAAATCATCCATTCGGGCCTGTTTCCCGAATCACGAAAAGCCTCAACCACATTAAGCCGCTTGGCCAGCTTCTTGCGTTTTGCTTCGGAACCGGTGGTGCGCATCTCTTCCCGCAGGGTCTCGGAAAGTGAATTCAAATCTAGATGCTGGAGAATATCTCTGATGGCCTCAGCCCCGATCCCCACCTTAAATTTCCCCGGGAACTCCTCCCGGCTCAACCGATACTGTTCTTCATTAAGCAGCATGCCGATCGGGATACTGGGTTCATCAGATCTGACCACAACGTAAGAATCAAAATAAAGAACCCTCTCCAGATTCTTTAACGTCATATCACAAAGATTTCCAATCTTGCTCGGCAGGCTTTTCAAAAACCATATATGAGCAACCGGGGCGGCAAGTTCAATATGCCCCAGCCGTTCCCGCCTTACTTTGGACTGAATTACCTCAACCCCGCATTTTTCACAGACAACGCCTCGATGTTTCATGCGCTTGTATTTGCCGCAATTACATTCATAGTCCTTAACCGGGCCGAAAATTTTGGCACAGAAAAGACCGTCACGCTCAGGCTTAAATGTCCGGTAGTTAATTGTTTCCGGTTTCTTTACCTCACCATGAGACCAGTCCCTTATTTTTTCAGGAGAGGCAAGTGAGATTCTAACCCGTTTAAATTTTACCGGTTTTTTTTCCTTGGTAAAAAAACTAAAAAGTTCTTCCACGTCAGCACCTATATTAGAAGTCAGAAATCAGAAGACAGAAGTCGGATATCAGAAGACAGATAATTGCTGTTTTCTTATCTGATATACGTCTTGCCTATGAATTTTTAAAATTATCGTAACTATTTCACGGGGTAAGCATCATAACTTCGCTAACCACCGTAATTGTAACCGGTTACAGGGTACAGGTAAGCGACCAAAGGGAGACTCCAGGTAAGCGACCAAAGGGAGACTCCAGGTAAGCGACCGGAGGGAGACTCCAGGTAAGCGACCGGAGGGAGACTCCGTTAGATTTTCGTGATCAGGTCGGCGCAGCGTATTAATCATACGTAAGCCGGGCTGACTGCGGAAATACCTGATGCCCCTGAGCAGTTACCTTATAGAGATTAAATCATCTGCCAACCGTAAAAGTTCGGCAATGCCTCAGCTTCGTCCATTTTCACCCCTGACGGGACATAAAGGCCTGTGAGGCATGTTGGCTATTCAAACAAGCCAAAAGGGCCGGGTATGAAGTTTTGCCGACTTTTACTAGTCATTTAAAAGTTCCATATCCAGACATAAGCCCTGCAGCTCTTTAATCAGGACATTGAACGATTCAGGCAGACCGGCCTCAAGAAAATTATTACCCTTAACAATTTTTTCATACATCTTGGTGCGGCCCATGACATCATCCGATTTAACAGTCAGGAATTCCTGCAGGGTATAGGCGGCGCCATAGGCCTCCATGGCCCAGACCTCCATTTCTCCAAGACGCTGGCCGCCGAACTGAGCCTTGCCGCCCAGAGGTTGCTGGGTAACCAGGGAATAAGGGCCGGTTGACCGGGCATGAATTTTATCATCAACCAAATGATGAAGTTTCATAACATACATAACCCCGACGGTTACCGGATTCTCAAATTTTTCACCGGTCATACCGTCATATAATGTTGACTGCCCGACCTCGTCTACTCCGGCCTCAACCAGCATTTGCCTGATTTCCCTTTCTACCGCACCATCAAAAACAGGAGTAGCAACATGAATTCCTCTGCCGCATTGACGAGCCAGCTCATGCAGCTCATCATCAGCAAAATTCTCGGTTAAACTTTTATATTCTTCAGGCGAATAAATTGTCTCAAGTTTTTTCTTAATGGCGCCATTATCTCTTTTTTCCGCCATGGCAGCCAGCTGCTCACCCAGCCTTTTACCGGCAAAACCGAGATGAGTCTCAAGAATCTGTCCCACGTTCATCCGGGAAGGAACGCCAAGGGGATTTAACACCATGTCAACCGGGGTTCCGTCTGCAAAATACGGCATATCCTCAACGGGTAACAGCCTGGAAACCACACCTTTATTGCCATGGCGGCCCGCCATCTTATCCCCGACCGACAATTTTCGTTTTGTCGCCACATAAATCTTGACCATCTTGATCACCCCGGGCGGCAGGTCATCGCCCTTGCGCAGCCGTTCAATCCTGGCCTTGCAGCGTTTTTTAACCTGATCTACCTGGCGGTTGTATCTATCATACATAGTCTCAATAATATCTTCGAATTCTTCCCGGTTTTCATAATCTATCCGTTTAATCCGGGACAAAGGCAAATTATAAAGTAGCTCCAGGGTAATTTTATCCCCCTCTTCAAGCATAATGGAGCCGTCACGAGCTACAACGGCCGAATGAACCTTCCGCCCTGCAAGTATTTCGGCCATGCCGTGCCGAACTCCTTTTTGCAGGCAGCTGATCTCATCGTCCATATCTTTACTGAGCCGGGCAACCTCCATTTCTTCTATAGCCAGAGAACGCTCATCTTTTTCTACTCCCCTGCGGGAAAAAACCTTGGCATCAATAACAACCCCTTCCACTCCAGGCGGTACCCGCAGAGAAGTATCCTTGACATCGCCTGCTTTTTCCCCGAATATGGCCCGCAGCAGTTTTTCCTCGGGTGACAACTGGGTCTCACCTTTGGGAGTTACCTTGCCGACCATAGTGTCACCAGGTTTTATCTCAGCGCCGATCCGCACCACTCCGCTGTCATCAAGATTGCGCAAACTGTCTTCACTGACATTAGGAATATCCCTGGTTATCTCTTCCTTGCCCAGCTTGGTATCCCTGGCAACGGTCTCAAAAACTTCAATATGCAGCGAGGTATAGGTATCATTTTTCAACAACTCCTCACTGACCAGGATGGAATCCTCAAAATTATAGCCTCGCCAGGGCATAAAGGCGATGGTAACATTTTTCCCCAGAGCCAACTCTCCCTGCTCAATTCCCGGCCCGTCGGCGAGAATATCATTTTTTTCAATTCTCTGCCCCGGCAAAACCAGGGCTCGCTGGGTAAAACAGGTTGACTGATTTGATTTACGATATTTATCAAGACGATAAATACCAATACCTGTATCAAAGCCATCCGTCCCCGCCTCATCGTAACGGACAACAACACGGTTGGCATCTACTTCTTCAACCACGCCGCTGCCGCCGGCCAACAGACAGACCCCGGAATCACTAGCAACCACTGCCTCAAGACCGGTTCCCACCAGGGGAGCGGCAGTCCGCAACAAAGGAACCCCCTGGCGCTGCATGTTAGAGCCCATCAATGCCCGGTTGGCATCATCATTTTCCAGGAAAGGGACAAGAGAGGCGGCAACACTTACCAGTTGATTGGGCGAGACATCCATGGCGCTGATTTTATCAGCGGCAGTGATTATCACCTCACCCTCAGCCCTGGCGATCAGACTGCCCTCCACCAGCATCCCCTGTTCATCAACCGGAGCCAGAGCTGAAGCAATAACATGCTTCTGCTCGTCCAGGGCCGTCATATATTTTACATCATCAGTAACCTCTAGTTCCTTAACCATACGATAGGGAGTTTCAATAAAGCCAAACTGATTGACCTTGGCATAAGCGGCCAGGGAAACAATCAGACCAATATTAGGCCCCTCAGGAGTTTCAACCGGACAGATACGACCATAGTGGGTAGGATGAACATCCCGCACCTCAAATCCGGCCCTTTCCCGTGACAATCCTCCAGGCCCCAGGGCACTGAGCCGCCGCTTATGAGTAACCTCGGAAAGAGGATTTGTCTGATCCATAAACTGCGATAACTGACTGGTACCGAAAAATTCCTTGATTGCCGCAGTTATGGGCTTGGGATTGATCAAATCATGAGGCATCAATGTCTCAACTTCCTGCAGACTCATACGTTCACGAATGGCCCGCTCCATGCGTACCAGGCCGATCCGATATTGATTTTCCACAAGTTCGCCGACAGTTCTTACCCGCCGGTTACCGAGATGATCAATATCATCCACTGCTCCCTGGGCCTCTTTCAACCGCACCAGGTAACGCACTGCAAGCATGATATCATCTTTAGTTAATGTTCTTATGCTGATATCGGTATCAACCCCGAGCTTGGCATTAATCTTAAAACGACCGACAATAGAAAGGTCATAAGTATCCGGATTAAAGAAAAGATTATTAAAAAATGACTCGGCTACTTCAGGAGTAGGCGGACTGCTGGGACGCAGACGCCGATAAATTTCCAGCAATGCATCTTCAGTGCTCATGGCCTTATCCAGGGCAAGAGTACGACTGAAGGAATCAGTAACCTTAATGCCGTCAATACTCAATATCTCAAAAAACTCAATCGCAGCATCTATAATATCATCCAGATAAGTTTCAGTAAGTTCCGTATTACAGGGCAGAACAAGCTCCTTGGTGGCTGGATGGAAAATATCATGGGCAGTTCTTTTTCCCAGCAAAAATTTCCTATCAATTTCCAATTCTTCTATTCCGGCCTTTGCTAATTTCCTTGCCAGCCCCTTACCGATTTTTCTACCTTTTTTGGCCAACACCTCACCGTTCTGCGGGTTTATAAGGTCATGAGGGGCCCGTTCACCAACAATATTTACAGGATCAAAGGATTTATATATTTTCCCATCCCGCAGGGTAATTTTATCAAGTGAATAGAAAAAACGAAGCAGTTCAGGAGCAGAATATCCCAAAGCTTTAAGCAGAGTTGAGATGGGGAATTTACGCCGCCTGTCTATCCTGACATAAAGAATATCCTTGGCGTCAAACTCCATATCTACCCATGAACCACGCACTGGAATAATCCGGGCTGAATAAAGAAGTTTCCCGGTAGAATGGCTTTTACCCTTATCATGGGCATAAAAAAGTCCCGGCGACCGCTGTAACTGGCTGACAATAACACGTTCCGTGCCGTTAACGATAAACACGCCGGACTGGGTCATAAGAGGAATACTGCCGAGATATACCGCCTGTTCCTTAATATCTCGAATAGACTGAACACCGCTGTCAGGATCTACATCAAAAGAAACCAGACGAACAGTTATTTTAATTGGAACGTCATAAGTCATCCCCCGTTCTACACATTCGGCAACTGTATACTTTGGTTCGCCGAAGACATAGTTAACAAATTCAAGAGTGCAAAGTCCGTTAAAATCCTCAATGGGAAAAACCGATTTAAAAACGGCCTGTAACCCCCTTTCTTCCCGGTCATTTGGATCAACACTACGCTGGAGAAACTGCTCATAGGATAAACGCTGCATTTCGATAAGATGCGGCTTACCGACTATCTCACCGATTTTGGCAAAACTTTTCCTTACTCGTTTCATCTTGTTCATGAAGCTTTTCCTTAAACTGTGAAATCAGCTAAATCTTAGATTTTTATTATTGGTGATCAGTTGACTAAGAACTCATTCAAATAAATACACTTTGTGAAAAAACAGTATTACTGATATCAAAGAATTTATTTTTGAGTGAGCCTCTGAGAATTAAAAGGGACAGAGACAATTTATCCCCTTAGGCCCAAGCCCGGCAACAATTAATGCATCAGGTCAGGCCCAAAATGGCGGACTAACTACATCGAAATGACTGCACATAGTTAACAGTTTGAAACAACAGAAAATAAATGTCAACAAATTATCCAGTCCGTTACAACTTGTAACTATTCAAATGTGCTTTATATATGCGTGGTAAGGCCTCAGGCCCGCACCCATTCCGGCGCTATTGCAATACAGTCTATCCGTAACCGTTCACCAGAGCACCAAATTTACGATAACCTTCAGTCCTGTACGTGTTTACCAGTGCCTTAGATTCGTTCATTTGGGACTTCGAAGCAAACTTGTGCTATTCGAGAAGGCCCAAACGGGCGAAGATGAGGTGCCGGTGAACGATTATGTCAATCCCACGCTGGCAACACCCCTTAGAAACAGGGGGCATAAACTTTGACTCCGGATAAAATGAAGATGAACGGTTACTACAAATTTACATTTTTCAAACGTAATAGAACGCTACGGATATCACTCTCCGCAACGTTCTATATTTTCATACTTTCAAAGTAACTGTTCACAGGGGGCACCGAGCAGAGTATACGTTTACCTTTTTCCGCAGACCGCCCGGCTCACGTATGGTTGATACGTAACGCAGAACTACCTGCAAAAATCTCCCGGAGTCTCCCGCTGGTCGCTTACCCGCACCCTGTAAGCAGTAACAATCACAGTGATTTATAAAAATTAATCAATTTCCCCGTAAGTAGTTACCTTTCAGCCCTTATATTTTATCGGGCTCAAGATAAAATATAAAAAATTAGTAACTATTCAAGTAGGGGGTGAAAATCCGCCCCTACCACCGACCTGTATGACGGCGCTTTGCTCGCGCTTTAGCTGTGCGTGATAAGCGGCATACTAATAATGCTATATAAGGCAGACTTAACGCGTGCAGGTAAGCGCAGACTCCGGATGAAACGCAGTTGAACAGTTTCAAAAATTATTTAATTTCAACTTCTCCGCCTGCAGCTTCAATTTTGGCCTTAATATCTTCCGCCTCTTCCTTGGCAACAGCTTCCTTGATAGGAGCAGGTACGCCTTCAACCAGAGCTTTAGCCTCTTTAAGACCAAGAGATGTAATGGCCCTGACCTCTTTAATAACGGCAATTTTCTTGGCACCGAAGCTGGTAAGAACAGCGTCAAATTCTGTTTTTTCCGCTGCAGCTTCACCACCACCGTCACCAGCAGCAGGGCCGGCAGCCACAGCAACCGGAGCCGCAGCCGACACGCCAAACTTCTCTTCAAGTTCCTTAACGAGCTCTGAAAGTTCAAGAACACTCATATTAGAAATAAACTCAATTACGTCTTCCTTGGAAACAGCCATTTTATTACTCCTTAAAATCTATATTCAAAGTGGTATTCAGCGCCTTACTCTTGAAAAGCCGTCACTCTGTCCAGTTCTCGCTTGACAGGTATAAAAAAGAAAAAAATATATAGCAACAAAGTAATTATATCTACGGCAAGGCACTTATCCTGAAAAATTCTAAATCCATTAGCTTTAGCGGGTTAGTTTTCCTGTTCCTTCTTATCCTTAATTGCCTGTAAAGCAAAAACCATACTCTGCGGCACAGCGTTAAGTACTCTGACAAAACCGGTGGGCACTGCTTGCATAACGGAAAGCAGCTGAGCAAGCATGACTTCGCGGGAAGGCAGTTTTGACAAAGCCTTTAAATCATCAACAGTCAAAGACTTTCCATCAAGCACTCCACCACGAATGACCAGTTCATCATGATCCTTGGCAAAAGCTGCTAAAACCTTAGCCGGTGAAACGGGATCATCATATGATACAGTAACAGCTGTCGTTCCGGTAAAATGTTCCTGAAGCTGTTCAAATGAAGTATCGTGGACAGCTCTTTTAAGCAGAGTATTTTTTGCTACCCGAATTTCAGCATTATTTTTCCTTAACTCAATTCTGAGCTCCTGAAAATCAGCTACCGTCAGGCCGCGATAGTCTGTGGCAATAGCAATTTTCGCTTTCGCAAATCTGCCATTGAGATCATCAACTTCCGCCGCCTTTTGTTCACGGTTCAATGTCATCCCTCCTAATTAAATAAAAATTAACGTTTAAGCAGTTGAGGTCGACCAGGACAAGCAAGTGAACAAACCCGGCAGTGCCGGACAGTCTTCCAGGCATTAAATATCACCCGGACGTAACTACTCATGGGGTAAATACTTAATGATTGCAAATCTCAATACTTGTAACTGGTTACAGGGTGCTGGTAAGCGACCAAAGGGAGACTCCGACAGATTTTCGTCATCAGACCGGCACCACGTATTAGTCATACGTAAACCGGAATGGCGAAAATATGCGGTGCCCTGTGAGCAGTTACACCCGGACTTTATATGTCTTCATCTATCTCGGCAGGCCACTTTCGTGATTATACGTTAAACGAACCTGCTGTCTTCGACTTCGGAACTACTTCCTGTAAAAAACTGATTAAAGGGTTTAGAGGTTCAGTGGTTTCCTCCACCTCTATCTACTGTTCCCCGACTTACGTCTTCTGAAATCACGCTGCCTTTTTAATCAGGGCGCGTAAGTCCAGAGGATCTATTTTAATTCCCGGACCCATTGTACTGGACACGCTGATTCCCTTGAGATATACGCCTTTGGCGGAAGCAGGTTTCAACTGAATAATTTTATCAATAAAGGCAATTATATTTTCCTGAAGTTTGTCCAGGCCAAACGAAACTTTGCCAACAATGGCGTGGACAATACCTGACTTATCAACTTTGAAATCAACCTTACCGGCTTTAATTTCTTTTACTACCCGGTCGACATCGAAAGTCACGGTTCCCAATTTTGCGTTTGGCATCATGCCTCTGGGGCCGAGAATCCTACCTATCTTACCTACCGAGCCCATCATGTCGGGAGTAGCAACTGTTTTATCAAACTCCAGCCAGCCGTCTTTTATTTTGTCAACATATTCATCAGAACCGGCATAGTCGGCGCCCGCATCCAATGCTTCCTGAACTTTCTCGCCCTTGGCAAACACCAGAACCCGTTCGCTCTTGCCGGTCCCATTAGGCAAAACAACCGTACTACGAACCATCTGATCAGCATGCCGGGGATCAACTCCAAGCTTTACAGCTAAATCGACAGATTCATCAAAATTACCAATTTTACATTTGAGAACCGCTTCAACAGACTCAGCAAGACTGAAAGGTCGGCTAAGATCCAGACCTTCCACTGCCTTACGATATTTTTTCCCTCTTTTAGCCATTTCAATCTCCACTCAGTTACAGTTCATTGGGATGCCGCATTCCGCTCCCCAATTATTCAGTTACAAATTAATCACCAATAATAATACCGCAGCTCTTCGCAGTTCCCATAATAATCTTCATTGCCGCTTCAGTATCATAGGCATTAAGATCCGGCATTTTCAACTCGGCAATCTCCTTTAACTGAGCCTTTGAAATCGTCGCGATTCGCTCTTTTTTAGGATTAGACGAACCCTTATCAATACCAAGGGCTTTAAAAATCAATGTTGATGCAGGTGGAGTTTTGGTAATAAATGAAAAGGAACGATCTGCATAGACTGAAATCACGACAGGTATAAGCAAATCACCCTGATTTTGCGTCTTGGCATTGAAGGCCTTACAGAAATCCATGATATTCAATCCATGCTGGCCCAAAGCCGGGCCGACCGGTGGTGAAGGATTTGCCTTACCAGCCGGAATCTGTAACTTGATATAAGCTGTAATTTTTTTCATCTTAATCTCCCACAATAAGAATATAAAAAAGTTAAACACCAGTTCATTGTGGTACAAACGACAACTAACTTGATGCAGAAAAACAATATAATTTAAGCCGGGGCATTAAAGTTCATAAAGTCGGAAATCAGCCTTTACTGACCTGGATAAACTCAAGATCAACCGGAGTTTCACGGCCAAAGATACTTACCATTACCTTAACTCGACCTTTGTCTGCTTGAACCTCATTAACTTCACCCTGAAAATTGGAAAAAGGGCCATCAATAACCCTGACAACATCACCTACCTCATAGGTAACTTTCGGTTTAGGCTTTAAGGCACCATCTTTAATCCGGCCTATAATCTTCATGGCATCTTCATCCGACAAAGGTTCAGGATTAAGATCATTTCCAACAAATCCCGTTACCTTGGGCGTATCTCGAATTGTATGCCAGGTCTGGTCATTAAGATCAACATTTAACAAAATATAACCGGGAAAGAACTTTCTTGATGAAGTTTTCTTTGCCCCCTTAATCATCTCCACAACCTGCTCACGCGGAACTACAATCTCACCAAAAAAATCTTCCTGCTGAAATTGTTTTATCCTGTCAAGCATTGAAGTTTTAACTTTCTCTTCAAATCCTGAATATGTATGGAGAATATACCACTGTCTGGCCATGGGCTTATTTTATCCAATGATGCCAATCCATTAAAAGATTGGGATAATATTATGGGTTCTCAATAGAAGGATTCGTAATTATTTAATAACCAGGCTTATTAATTTACCGAGAATTAAATCAACCCCACCAAGATATAATGAAATCAAACAAACCAATACAACCACCACACCTGTGGAACTGATTGTGTGCTTCTTGTCAGGCCAGGCAATTTTGCCGAACTCACTCTTTACCTCTTCATAAAACTGCTTAATACGTGGAAGGCTATACTTGGATCCTTGTTCGACAATATCATTTGACTTACTTTTTTTCCTGATTTTACTATTTTTTTTGGATGCCATAATTTTTGCCTTACATGCTCGTAACCGTTCACCAGTGAGTAAATCATTGCAATATTTAAGTCTCTAAGCGTTTACCAGTGCCTTAGATTTATTCATTTGTGCCTACGCAGCATACTGGTGCTATTCAAGCAGACTCAAATAGGCAAAGGTGAGGTGCTGGTGAACAATTACACTTGCTCGAAAACAAAATTCACACCCCATAAGACAAGGTATGTTTAAAGAGTTAAATCTGCATGTTTCACCTGAACAAAAAAATTTGCTTCGCCGTTCAATAAATTATGGCGAAGCATCATTTTTGGCAGGCCAGGAGGGACTCGAACCCCCAGCATCCGGATTTGGAGTCCGGCGCTCTACCAATTAGAGCTACTGGCCTATAATTTATATTATTCTCGTAAAAGTTTACCAACAGCTCATCTTTATCTATTTTACCCTGCTACATAGCTCAAGTATGCTGCTCAGGGCCGAATGCACGAATCTAAAACACTGGAGAACTTTTACAGAGCAGTACCAGAGACTAATTTGCATCCCCTGGTTAAATATTACTTATTTCGTACTGCTCACAAGGCACCGCATATTACCGCGATCAGTCCGGCTTACGTATGACTGATACGCTGCGCCGACCTTATCATGAAAATCTATCGGAGTCTCCCTTTGGTCGCTTACCTGCACCCTGTAACCAGTTACAATTACAGGAGTGCGCGAAGTTAGGACGCTTACCCCATGAGTAGTTACCTTATTTCTTCGTTTCTTTGTGCAAGGTGTGAGTCTGACAAAAACGACAATATTTTTTAAATTCCAACTTCTGTGGGGTGTTGCGCTTATTCTTGGTAGTAGAATAATTCTTGCGCTTGCACTGATTACAACGTAACAAAATTATATCTCTCATCGTTATCCTCTAACACCAGCAATCTATTCAACAATCTCGTTAATAACGCCGGCGCCGACTGTCCGGCCACCTTCACGAATGGCAAAGCGCAAGCCTTCTTCCATGGCTATCGGGGTTATCAGGCTACCCTCTATGGTCACATTATCGCCGGGCATTACCATCTCGACTCCATCAGGCAGGGTCACTACTCCGGTTACATCCGTTGTCCGAAAATAAAACTGGGGACGATATCCATTAAAGAACGGAGTATGACGGCCACCCTCTTCCTTGGTCAGGATATAACATTCAGCCTTGAACTTCAGGTGAGGGGTGATGCTGCCCGGCTTGGCCAGTACCTGACCGCGCTCTA
>JANTGB010000008.1 GCA_024763115.1 Desulfobulbaceae bacterium
CTTACCTGTTCATTCGGAGTCTCGTTCCTCGCTTACCTGTGCCTGCGCAGCATACTGGTGCTATTCAAGCAGGCTCAAATGGGCAAAGATGAGGTGCCGGCGAACGCTTACAAATTTACTTATGGTGTGAAGCTTTAGGGCAGTTTAACAGTGACAAAATTTAAAATTTAAACTTGACATTTAATTACAGCCTGTTGTGTAATGATTCTGAGGTGTACGTTTAAGAGGTTGGTTTTATAGATTTTCAAGGATATATGGCCCGGTTAATTGCGTTTGCCAACAGAAAGGGAGGAAGCGGAAAAACCACAGCAGCGGTTCATGTTGCTGCGGGCCTGGCTGATCTTGACTGCCGGGTGTTGCTTATTGATGTTGATCCCCAGGCCCATGCCGGTCTCTGGTTCGGCATTTCCAGCCGGGAAAACCGGGGCCGGGGGCTTTATCGGCTCTTGACTGCTGAGGAAAAATCTCCCCTTTCCCTGGTGGCAAAAACCGGGCGCGGCAATCTTGATGTCCTGGCCGGAGGTCCGGGGCTGACTGAATATGAAGCGGAAAACAGTCATAAAAGAGGTGCGGTTTACGAACTTGCCCGGCTTATCGCCCCCTATTTTGCTCATTATGATTATCTTATTTTTGATACCCCGCCCACGGTCGGGCTGTTGATGCTGTCAGTGCTTACCGCCACCCGCTGGATTCTCCTTCCCCTGCCCATGCAGTTTCTGGCTATGGAAGGTCTGGCCGAGATGGTCAGGCTGCTCTATAAAATTAATGCCTCGGGCAACAAGAGCCTGCGTTTAAAAGGCATTATCCCGGTTATGTATGATAAACGTTTAAAAATTTCCAGCAATATACAAAAAGAGGTAGCCAGGGTATTTGGCGACAAAATTCTCCTGCCCGGCGTCAGGCCCACGGTAAAGCTGGCTGAGGCCCCCAGTTTCAAACAGACTGTGTTTGAATATGCCCCGGCCTGCACTGCGGCTCTTGATTATCGACGGCTGGCTAAACATATTAAAGAGCTTAGGGGAGCCGGCGAAGACTCCGTAAAAAGGACTGAATGAACAAGGTGATCGGCACAACTCTTTCCGAGCTTTTAAGCGATGAGGTTAAGCCGCCTGCGGCGCAGAAGCAGGAGATTAAGCAAAGGATTGAACAATTCTTTCAGGAAGGTCTGGCCGACCTGAAAAAAGAAAAATTTATGCAGGCCGCCGTCAAAATCGGGGCTGTTGTTCTTCTTGCCCCTGATCATGTCAAGGCCTTAAATAACCTGGCAGTGGCCTATTATAACCTGGAAGAAAAAGAAGAATGCATCTCCATCCTGCACCGGCTTCTTGAACTTGAACCGGATAACACTATAGCCCGTGAAAATCTCCAGGCTCTGCTTGATGACTGATAATTGACAGCTGATAAAAAGACATGAAAGAAATAATTTTAGGCATAGATCTCGGCACCACCAATTCCCTGGTTTCCTGTATGGAGAAGGATCAAGTAGAGGTGCTGGTTAATGAACGGGGTTCCCGGCTCACGCCGTCCGTGGTTTCCTTCAGCCGGGAGGGCCAGGTTATTGTCGGGGAAATAGCCCGTAACCAGGCAGTGTTGAACAATGATGTCACCATCAGTAACTGTAAAAGAAAAATCGGTTCCGATTATCAGTTTAATATCCAGGGCCGTGATTTCTCAGCCATTGAGATTTCCGCCCTGATCATCCGTAAACTGAAAAATACAGCGGCAGAACGTCTGGGCCGACCAGTCACCAAAGCCATAATCACGGTTCCGGCCCATTTTAACGAAAAACAGCGGCAGCACACCATAAAAGCCGCCATGATGGCCGAAATCGAGGTGATCAGGCTGCTTAATGAACCTACTGCCGCCGCCATTGCCTACGGCCTTTATCATAATGAACAGGCCCATCTGCTGGTTATTGATATCGGCGGCGGCACAACCGACATTACCCTGATGGACTTTAAAGACTCTCTGTTTACCGTCAAGGGCGTCAGCGGTTCCAGTCGCCTGGGCGGAGTTGATCTTGACCTGAAGATAGTGGACTGGCTGGCAAAAAAATTTGAGCAGGAGCATGGGATTAAATTAAAAGATGATCCCATTGCCTGCCAGCAGCTCATTATCCAGGCTGAACAGGCCAAGATTGATCTCTCCCAGACGGAAATGGTAGAAATTTTCATCCCGTTTATCAGCGGCACGGCAGACGGCCCCCTGCATCTGCGCCGGACTCTGACCAGAAAAAAGCTGGAAGAATTGAACAGCGGATTTTTTGATAAATTAAGTCAACTGATAAACAGCATCATTACCGATAATAATCTTACTCCGGACTGGTTGACTGACGTGGTATTTGTCGGCGGAGTAACCAGAATGCCCCGAATCAGGGACATTGTCCAAGAGCTTATTCCCACCGGAGTCATATGGCGCGACCTGAATCCTGATGAAGCCCCGGTTTTAGGCGCTGGAGCCCTGGCTGGAAAATTTTCCCGGCAAAATAATAAAAACTTTATTTTCAAAGACATAACCGCCAATGAACTGGGAATTGAGGATCATCACGGTAAATTTATTTCTTTAATTAAAAAGGGGACGGTTTACCCGACTTCAGCCACCCGGCTCTTTACCACCATGGACAGGCAAAAGGAAATAACAATTCATCTTCTCCAGAAAACCGGGGAGGGAGAAATCGTCTCGCTGGGTTCCTTCAGCATGACCGATCTTCCGGCTAAACCTGCCGGAGAACTGCCCATTGATGTAACCATTGCCATTAACGAAAGCGGCCTGATCAAGGTTTCAGCCCTTGACCTTGAAAGCGGCAACGAACAGTTTATTACCGAAAGGGCTGATCAACCATGGGATAATGAAGGATATGCCAGACGGGGCACCGGCCTGGAAGTTGTTTAATTTCTCGTTTTTCTTTTCTTCGTGTCCTTCATGCCCTTCATGGTAAAAAGTTTTCATAAAATCATTATTGAGTAAAGATTAAAATCAAAAGGAGGCACTACATGGCACGCAAACTCGCCCGACCATCGGGTAATACCGGGATAGTCGCCCATCAGGACGACTCGGCAAACCTGACCGCCAAGAGAGAACAGGCCAAAAAACTGGCCAAACAAAAGGCCAAGGCCAGAACCCTGGCTAAGCAGCAGGCCAATGCCGAGCGGATTGCCGCAGCCTCTGAGGAATTATCCGCTGCCATTGAACAGGCTAATTCCGCTTCCAGTCAACTGGAACAACTGATGGAAGACGTGGCAGGCGCCTCGGAAAACGTTAACCAGAAAGGTGAACTGGTTCAGAATACCGCGGAAACGGTTACCGGGGCCACGGAAAAGAGTAAAGCACTGACTGAGGAGTACAGCCACACCATTACGGAAATGAACAATAAGTCATCCGATACCTTGAAGGCGGTCTCTGATCTTGACGCCAGTGTCGGCGCCACCACGGAAAAGGTGCTGGAATCGGCCAAACTCATCAATCAACTTAAGGATAAGGCCGAAAACATAAGTGGTATTGTCCAGGTTGTTACCAGGATTGCCGATCAGACAAATCTTCTGGCCTTAAATGCTGCCATTGAAGCGGCCAGGGCCGGGGAGCACGGTCGGGGATTTGCCGTGGTTGCCGATGAGGTTCGTACCCTGGCCGAGGTCTCGGAAAAATCAGCAGATGAAATTAAAAATGTCATTGACCAGTCCCTGACCCAGGTGGAAAAGGTGGTAAACAGCGTTTTCGGCTTTGAGCATCTTTCCAAGGGCAATCTCCAGAAAATTACTCTTATTACCAGGGCCTGCGATACCATCAAGGGCAATTCCAACACTATTGCCGGAATTGTTACCGATGTTACCGGTAACGTAGAGAAAATTCATCATAATGCCGTGGATGCCAATGACCAGGTTAAGATACTGGTTACAGCGGTTGAGCAGATTGCCGCCTCCTGTGAAGAGGTCAGCAAGTCAACCAATGAACAGGCCAAGGCCTTTGATGAGGCCAGCGGCGCCTCAACGGAACTGGCCCATATGGCGGAAGACCTGAAGAATTCAACCGACATGGAAAAATCATCCGAGGAAGTTGCGGCAGCGGCGGAAGAGCTGTCTGCCACAGTGGAAGAACTTGATGCCTCGGCTGAAGAGATTAACGGCGCCATTAACGAAATTTCCTCCGGCTCAATCCAGGTGCATGACTCCCTGGAATCAATTCATACAACTTTTAAAAATACCCAAAACGAACTTAATACCCTGGTTGAAGAATGGGGGCATATCACTGAAATAGGCCACAGCACCAGGGATCAGCTGGAAATCGTCAAGGCCCTGGATCATATTATTTTTATTCAGGAACTGGAAGAGTGTATAAAAAACAACACTACTTTCAGGGGACAGCTTGATCCCGGCAAATGCGCCTTTGGCCGCTGGTATGCCAATTATCAGCCCGAAGATGAAGAGGAAGAAAAGGCCTACAACGAAATAAAAGAACCCCATGATGCCGTCCATCACGGTGCGGCTGAGGCCATTGAGCTCCTGAAAGAGGGGAATGTCCAGGAGGCCAAGATCGTTCTTGAAGAAAAGGTCAAACCGGCAGTGGAAATGTTTAAAAAACATTTCCGTATCTTCCATCACGGCATAGAGATGATGGCGGACGGTATTTTGAATACCACGACCGCCAACCAGACCATTATTGAAGAGGTTATTGAGCTGGACAAGGAATTTTCCAAGGTTACCAAGATAATCGAAACCATCAACAATGTCTCCATCCAGACCAATATGCTGGCGGTTAACGGCCATATTGAAGCGGCCCGGGCCGGAGAATTCGGTCGCGGTTTTTCGGTGGTGGCCGGCGATATTCGTTCTCTTGCTAATGAAAGCGCCGAAAACGCCGATAAAATGCGTGATATCTTAGGTGATATGCATGAACAGGTTGCGGTTGTCCGGGCTGAACTGGGCAATATTACCGCCATGATCCAGACCCAGATTGATAAGGCCGGACTGGCGGTTGATAACCTGACCGGCATTACTGCTTTTCTCCGCGAAGCCGTTGATCTGCGCCGGAAAAATCAGCATGAAGCTGAAATAACCACCTCTGAGGCGGAACAGGCAATTAAAGCGGTTGGCGAAGGCCTGCAGGATGTGGAATCCCTTAAACAAAATGCCGAGGAAGCGGCCCATGCGGCTGACGAGCAGATTAAGGGACTAAAAGAAATAGCCCAGACCGCCGAGGACGTAGCCAGTCTGGCAGATGAAATGCAGAATGGCTAAGACCCTATCCGGAGAAATTTAAAATGGATTCCATACAAGATCAAGCTACGAATACCGACAGCAGCCAGATGGTCCTGTTTCGTCTGGCCCAGGAGCAGTTTGCCCTGGAAATCCAGCGAGTTAAGGAGATAGTCAGGCCGCCGGATACAACCAGGCTGCCGAAATCACCGGCCTACATCAGTGGTATCGCCAATCTTCGCGGTAATATTCTCCCCATTCTCGACACCAGGCAGCGGCTTGCCCTGGAAATCTCGGAGCCTACTGAACAGAGTCGTGTCCTGGTAACTGAAATTGCCGGTCATCTCATGGGCCTGCTGGTTGACTCGGTTCTGACGGTCAAGGAGGTTGAGGCTGAGTCAATCAAACCTCCGCCTCCGGCGGTGCAAAACGTGGATCATGAATATTTATCAGGTGTTATCCAGAAAGATGAAGAACCGCTGACCATGATCTTAAACGTCGACCAGGTTGCCAGACTGCAAATTGAAGCTGTTGACAGCCAGGTCGCTCGTCAGGGACTCCAGACCGGCAGTGAAGAAAAAAAACAAAATACCACAATTGAGGAAATTCAACTGGTCACCTTTTCCCTGGGCGAGGAAGACTATGCCTTTGAGGTGGAAACCGTGCAGGAGATAATGAGGGTCGGCAATATTGCCGATGTTCCTAATGCTCCCCCTCACATAAAGGGCCTGATTACCGTGCGTGACACGGTAATGCCGACTTTTGATTTAAGAACCCTGCTTAATCTCAGTCACGAGACAGACGATGAACATGAAAGGATTCTCATCGTTGAAACCGGAGAATTTACCCTGGGAATGATTGTCGATCAGGTGCGGGAGGTCAGGCGTTATCCCAAAAGCATTATTCAAAGTCCGCCTGACAGTGAAGATGCCCATGAGTTAAAGGGTATTGTCAAGGTGGATAACGGCAAAAAGCTGATTATGATTCTTCATCAGGAAATGCTGCTGTCGGATGATGAAAACCAGTCAATTACTCAATGGATGGATAGTGAAGGAATGAACGTAATGGAAGAAAATAATGACCGGCAACCGGGTGGCGGGGAACAGGCCATGGCCGATGAGGTGCAGCTGGTAACCTTTAATATCGGTGATGAGGAATATGGAATTTATATTACCCGGATTCAGGAAATCAACAGGTTGGGCAAAATAACTAAACTGCCGAAATCTCCTGATTTTATCGAGGGGGTGACCAACCTGCGGGGCGAGGTCATTCCGGTAATAGATACCCGGAAACGTTTTGGCCTGGAACTAAAGGATAATGACGACCGCACCAGAATTATCATTGTTGACATGGCCGGGAAAAAAACCGGGCTCATTGCTGATCGGGTTAATGAAGTCCTGCGCCTGCCCACCGGTAATATATCTCCTCCTCCTCCGGTTATGTCGGCCCGCTCAGAGGCCCAGTTCCTCTCCGGCATCGGCAAGCTGGACAATGGGGAAAGGATGGTACTGCTGCTTGACGCTGAAAAAATTCTAAATATCAAGGAACAGGAGGCTCTGCGGCAGATAGGTGAAGATTCAGGGGCTGATAAAAAATATGAAAAACCGGCAAAAAAAAAGGATGCGGCCAAGAAAAAAACAGCCGTAAAAAAGAGTTCGACCAAAGTGAAGACAACCAAGGGGAAAGCAGCGGCTAAGAAAAAGGCCGAGAAGAAAAAATTAACCATTGCCGAATAGTTATCCGGTTTGCTGCTTCCCAAAACAGGATTAGACCCTTTTTATGAAAAAAATTTCTGTTCTCATAGCCGATGACTCCGCCCTGATGCGCAAAACCCTGCGGGCCGTTATTGACCGAGATCCGGCCCTGAAGGTTGCGGCAATTGCCCGGGACGGCCTTGACGCCGTGGATAAAGCCAGGCAGCTCAAACCTGATGTGGTTACCATGGATATCAATATGCCGGGCATGGACGGGATTACGGCCATGCAGATGATTGTCGATGAAAAGCTGGCCCAGGTAATCATGGTCTCCTCTCTGACCCAGGAGGGGGCGACATCCACCTTTGAGGCCCTGGAGCTTGGTGCCTTTGACTATATCGGCAAACCAGGCGGCACGGTAAGCGCTGATCTTGCTTCTGTTGCCAAAGAAATAACCGAAAAAATAAAGGCGGCTGCCTGGGGCTCAAAACGAATCATAAGCCATCACAAACCGCAAGCCACAACAAAACCACGGTGGAAATCAAGCCTGCGATACCTCTCAAGGTCAACCGGCAAACAGATTAAGGGGCCGGGTTTTATGGGGGTAGCTATCGGCATTTCCACCGGAGGACCGCGAACCATTATGGATGTTCTGCCCCTGCTGCCGAAAAATTTAAATGCCTCTGTGTTCCTGGTACAGCACATGCCGCCGGGATTTACCGCCTCCTTTGCCTCCCGGCTGAACGATGCCTGTCAAATGAACTGCCTGGAGGCCCAGCCCGGCACTGTTATCCGGCCCGGCAATATTTATTTAGGCAAAGGAGGGCTGCACATGACATTTTATCGCAAGTCGGCAAAAGACATAATTTTACGAACCCCTAACTCCCCTGAACATACCTTTATGCCTTCTGTTGATGTCATGATGGAGTCGGCCCTGAAGGCATTCGGGGTTGATCTGCTGGGAATTCTAATGACCGGCATGGGCTCTGACGGAGCCGAAGCCCTGGCCCAGATAAATGAACAGGGGGGAAGAACCATTGCCGAAGACGAGGACTCGGCCATTGTTTTCGGCATGCCCAAGGCCGCAATTGACCGGGGCGCGGCACAGCAGATCCTGCCGAGCTGGGATATTGCCCAGGCAATTATTGATATTGTCGGAGCGTAACAAGTTACAGTTCGGTGGTTTTCTCAATTATGAGTTTTAAGGTGTGAGCAGTTGATATGACAGTTGAGCCGGCAACAAAACAGACAATTATCATCGTTGATGACGAGAAGAATGTTCGTGATCTCTTTATCCGTTACCTTAAGGCGGAAAATTTTAATTGTCTGACTGCAAGCAACGGTAATGAGGCCCTGGACATCCTTGCCGCAGAAGAAATTCCTCTAATGCTCTGCGATATAAATATGGACGGCATGAGTGGTATTGACCTGCTGAATATCGCTCGGAAAAAATATCCGGAACTGGCCGTCATCATGGTGTCGGGTGTTGATGATAGAAATGTCGCCAGGATGGCCCTGGAACTCGGCGCTTCCGGCTACCTGATAAAACCGGTGCCCCGTACCTCTCTGATCATTCAGGTGTTGAATGCCTTAAGGCTGAGGGAGCTTTCGCTCAGCAAGGAAGCCAACACCAGGATGCTGATTCACCAGGAAAAACTGGCGGCAATCGGTCGGCTTGCCGCCGGCATAATCCATGAACTTAATACCCCTACTACCTACATAAGGGGCAATCTTCAGACCTTTGCCCGTTATAGCGCCTCGTTTAATGACTATCTGAAAAAAATGGCCGCAAATCCGGAGAAAGAGGAACTGGAAAACATTCGCAAAAAGATGGCGACACTGCTGGAAACCACAGATGAAATTTCCGCTGCAGCCCTGAAGGGAACGGAGCGAATAATGAATATCGTCTCTTCCATGCGGGGCTTTGTGGTAGACAGTCATAGAGATAAAACAGAGATTAATATTTTCCAGCCCATGATCGATGCGTTGATATTGACCCGTAACCGCTTCAAACATATTGGTCGGGCCACCCTTGACGGCCATAAATTCAAGGACATTAATCCAAAAAATTTTGTTGTCCGGAACAGACTGCTGATATCCGCTAATTCTCAACGGCTCTGCCAGCTTTTTGTAATTCTCTTTAACAACAGCATTGACGCGTGGCAGACATTTGCCAATGAATCACAAAAAGAACAGGCATCATTTCATCTTGAAATTTCAATAAGAAAACAAGAGGATGGAAATGTTATATGCCAAGTACGCGACAACAGCGGCGGCATGGAAGCAGACACAGCCGTCCAGGTATTTGAACCATTTTTCACCACCAAGGAAGGCGGAAAAGGCACTGGGCTGGGAATGAGCATCTGTCAACAGATAGTCCGAGAACACAATGGAAAAATATTTCTGAAAAATTATCCCGGATCAGGGGTATGCTGGAATATCAGTTTTCCGGCTTAAAATGCTGATGGAGAAATAAAATTATGAAAATAAATCTGCTGATTATTGATGATGAAATAGAGATAGGCAATACTCTGAAAAGATACCTGGAGCTTGAGACGGATTATCAAATCACTGTTTATACCAATCCCCTGGAAGCTCTGGAAAAAATCAAAAAGGGCAGCGTCCAGATTGTCCTGAGCGATATAATGATGCCTGAGATAAACGGCATTGACCTGCTTCGGGAAATAAAAAAGGCGGACGGCCTGGTACAGGTAATAATGATGACCGCCTTTTCTACGGTTGACAAGGTAATAGCCTGTCTTGAGACCGGGGCTGCCGATTATATTATGAAACCTTTTGATGACCTTGAAGAAGTTAAAAAACTGATCGATCAGACCACAGAAAAATTATCAAGATGGCGTAAGCTGGCTGTGGCCAGTCAACGACTTAATATTGGTTAGATGTGAGCCATAAAACAGGAAGATGAGATGAAAAATTACCTGAAAGACCTTGAAGCGGAAGACAGGGATAGAAAACTTGAAGCCATAGATCTTATCGGCCATAAAGGCGGGCCGGAGACCGTTGATCCGCTGTTTGATCATCTGGAACGGGAAAACGACCGTTCCATTAAGGAAAGAATCCTTCTGGCCCTGGAAAACCTGTTGCCGAGGGTGAATTTTATTTCCATTGAAAGGATGCTGCGCTCTCAAGACGCCTTTATTCGCAATGGCGGGGTGGAAATCCTCAAGAAACAGGACGGCAAGGCCCTGGATTGCCTGGCCCGACTTTCTCGAGACGATAATAAGGATGTCCGTAAATTTGCCATTGATGCCCTGATCGGCAACACATCCGAGGAGGCCGGGAAAATTCTCCGCGAACGATTTTCCGACAAGGATATCAATATTGTTTCAACTGCCATTGAATACCTTGGCAGCCTGAAGGATGAAAAATCCGTTGATCCCATTGAACAGCTTCTGCTTAACTCCGAAATTCCCCTGCTTCAGTGTACTGCTTTGGAGGCCCTGGCCAAGATCGGCACTTCCCATCGCTATGAGGAGATTATTGCCGGGCTGGGCCATAATGACGATCCTCTGCTGCGCTACTCCCTGCTTAAATTCATGGGCAACTCGGCCCCGGCGCAAACGGTTTTTGCCTATATTGAAAAAGTTATAGACCAGGGCGGAGAACTCTATGCCAAGGAAATAGTGGACGCGGCAGAGTCGGTTATCCACCGCTATCCTGATGCCGGCTTAAGCAGCAGAGTCCAGGATTATCTTGTACGATTACTTGAAGATGTCGACAGCGGCTCGACCCGCTATGAACTGAGCCGCATGCTTTCCCGAACCGACAATAAAAATATCGTTGATTCCGCCCGGATGGATCTTGATGATGACGATATCATGGTTGTCCTGGCCGCAGTGGAAACTATCGGGGCCCAGGGAGATGAATCCGACCTGGACAAACTGGAAGAACTGGCCGATAAATTTGATGATGATGCGATGCTGGAAGTTATAGGTGACGCGGTTGAGCAGATAAGCGCAAGAGCCGACAGCTAAGAGGCTGTCCGGGATTAACACCGAATCAATCTGAAAAGACGTGAGACATTAATGCAGATTACTATTAAAGATTTTATAAAGTTCAGAAATATTATCTACAATCGTTGTGGAATATTTTTTGAAACAAAAAAAATTTATTTTGTTAAAAAAAGGCTGCTGGCCCGGATGGAAAGCCTGGGGATAAACGACATAGGTGTCTACCTCAATCTCCTTATGCACCGGGATGGCGATAATAAGGAATTTCAGGCCCTGATAAACCTGCTCACCACCAATGAAACCTATTTTTTCCGGGAATTTGATCAGCTGGCCGCCTTTGGCGAACATTGCCTGGTGGAAATCAGCGACCGGAAAGAGAAAGAAAACGACAGGATTATCAGGGCATGGTCAGCCGGCTGTTCAACCGGTGAAGAACCATATACCCTGGCTGTTATTCTCCGGGAAATTCTTGAAGATATTGATCTCTGGCAGGTTAATGTATATGGAACCGACATTGATACAAATGTTCTTGAGCGCTGCAGAAAAGGCGTATATTCGCAAAGGTCGGTAAAGGATGTTCCGGATGAATACCTGTCCACCTACTTTAGCAGTCAGGGAGACAACTATCAGGTCAAACCGCAGATCAAGGAAATGGTAACCTTTAAGCAGGTTAACCTGATGGATAAATCGGCAATGATCCAGATGCGACGGATGGATTTTATCTTCTGCCGCAATGTCCTGATTTATTTTAATGAGGAATCCCGCCGGGAGGTGGCAGGCTGGTTTTATGATGCCCTGCGGCCGGGAGGATATGTTTTCCTCGGCCATTCCGAGTCAATGAGCCGAATTTCAACTGCATTCAGGATAAAAAAAATGGGCGGGATGATTGTTTATCAGAAGCCGCTTGCGTAACAATATAACGTGAATAATTTTATTGTCTTTTCTTAAAGGTAACTACTCATGGGGTAAATGCCTGACGAGCGCAAACCTCAGAGTATTTGTAACTGCTCGGAGTCTGCGCTACCTGCAGGGGCTCTGTGAGCAGTTACCCTTAAAGAAGATAACCCGTAAAGAACAAACTCGCTAAACAAGAGATAATCATGGCAAGATTGCTGAAAAAGAAAAAAGAATCGGTAAAAAAAGAAACCACAACCACACAGAAGCGTAAATGTGTTCTGGTGGTTGATGACTCGGAAATGATCCGCAATTTTCATTGTTATATTTTGAAAAATGCCGGCTTTGATGTCCTGTCGGCAATTGACGGGGCCGACGGTATGGAAAAATTGCTGAGAAATCATGTGGACGCCGTTATCACTGATATAAATATGCCGAACATGGATGGTCTTACCTTTGTCCAGCGTCTGCGTGAAAATCTTCTTTATGAGGAGATACCGGTAATCATTGTTTCAACCGAAGATGAAGCGGAAGACAAACAACAGGGATTTGATGCCGGAGCCAATATTTACATAGTTAAACCCACTGAACCGGCAAAATTAATTGAAAATATTAAGATGCTGCTTTGACAGGGGCGTAATGAACTGTTGAAAACAGCAGAAGACGAATTAAACATATATCCGGATGATGATAGTAATCTGTTCTTTGTCTTCTGTCCTCTATCTTCTGCTTTCTGCCAGGGAGGGCGGTTATGGAACTTTCCATATCCAAGTTGGAAATTGATGTTTTAAAAGATTTTCTAGTCGAGGCCCAGGAACATCTGAGCGGCATTGAGGAACGTATCCTGCAACTGGAAACGGATCAGGATATTGAGCTGGTCAACTCTATTTTCCGTCCGGCCCATACCATTAAAGGTTCCGCTTCATTCCTGGGCTTGAATGATATCAAGTATCTGGCCCATGAAATGGAGACCCTGCTTGATGATCTCCGCAACAACAAAATTCAGGTTTCAACCGAACTGATTGATATCCTGCTTACCGGAGTCGACACCTTAAGCCGCATGCTGCGGAAAACCTCCAATGCAGTTGAAGAGGCGAATCATGATAATGATCCGGTGACCTTTTCCCTGCCGGATATATCCTTTGAAGCCGTGATAAAGGATATCAATGAGGTTAGAGAAAAAAATAAAAAACTGCTGGAATCTTCTCTTGAAAAAATAAAAAAAAGTAGTGACCGCTCGTTTCTCAGCCCGGAAGAACTGGCCGCAATAACATACCCTCCCGGCATGAAGGAACAGTTCATTGATGAAGGCTTTGAGCATGTAGCTACCCTGGAAGAAAGTCTGCTTGTCCTTGAAAAGGACAAAGAAAACCTGGAGCTTTACAATAATCTTTTTCGATCCCTGCACAGCCTGAAAGGAAACTCCGGCGTCCTGCTCTCCGTGGTTGAAAATCCGGAATTAAGGGAAAAACATCCCCTGGTTCCTTTTCAAACCCTGTCCCATGAAACAGAGACCCTGGTTCAGCAACATCGTGATTCTTCATCTGCAATGAATAATGAAGAAATAGAACTGCTGCTGGCCGCAGTTGATATGCTGAAAGATATCATAATGGATTTTCAACAAAATGAGACAGGCCCGGATGATACGGAATCGCTTATCGCCCGCTGCCGGGCCCTGACCACTGTCGGACTGAATGAGGAAGAGGCTGAAGTTAATGACAATCGCCTAAACGAGGCAAAAAACTTTGCCTTTGATAACACCTTAACCCAATGTCTTGAGGCCATTTCCGCAGGACTTGATGAAGTTTACGATGACAATAAAAGGGACAAGGCTCTCGGAAAAATAATCAGAGGATTTAAAACCATAGGCAAAAGCGCTGATAACAGCGGCATGGATAAACTGGCCGCTGATGCTCTGGAAGCCGTCACTGTGACGGAATTTCTTCTTAACGGCAAGGATGACAATGAGACGGTTTTTCTTGAAGATCTGCGTGCCAAGCTGGAAAATATTGAAAACATTGCCGCAGAGTCCGCCGGTTCCAATGAAATTGAGCTCCGTTCCGATACTTCACAGTCGGCAGCAGCGCCAATAGCTGCGGAGCGCAAACCTGATAAAAATAAGGCTGTTGATTCCGGTTCGCCGGGGGTCGGCTCTCCGGCTCAATCCGGCTCCGCTAATCAGGTTATCAAGGTTTCCCAGGACAAGCTCGACAAACTGATGAATCTTGTAGGCGAACTGATTGTCAGCAAAAACAATTTCACTCCCCTGGCAAAAGAAATAGCGGAAACATGTCAAACCCCGCAGATGGGTAAAAAGGTAAAGGCGGCCGGTGACCTGGTCAGCCGGATATCCGACGATTTACAGGCTACGGTCATGGCCATAAGAATGGTGCCGGTTTCCACGATATTTTCCCGTTTTCACCGGATGATCCGTGATCTGTCCCGCAAAATGAATAAACAGATAAAGCTCATGATTTCCGGTGAGGAAACCGAACTGGATAAAACTATTATTGAGGCATTGGGCGATCCCATGGTACACCTGGTCAGGAATTCCGCCGACCATGGCCTTGAATCACCGGAGAAGAGAAAGAAAAACGGCAAGGCCGCAGAAGGTATAATCCATCTCAAGGCCTATAATCAGGGGCAGTATGTTATTATTGAAATTCATGATGATGGAGCGGGAATTGATCCCAACGTAATTCGCAGCAAGGCCATTGAAAGATCAATGCTCAGCCTTGATGACCTGGAAAAAATGGATGACCAGGCCATAATCAATCTGATTTTTGCCGCCGGATTTTCCACTGCCGGTGAAATTACCGAGGTGTCCGGTCGCGGGGTGGGAATGGATGTGGTGCGCACCAATATTGAGCAGATCGGCGGCAAAGTCCTGCTGAACAGTCGGCTGGGGCAGGGAACCACAGTGACAATCAAGTTGCCCCTGACTTTAGCAGTCTGCAAAGGTCTTGAAGTAGCGACCGCAGGTGAGCATTATTTCCTGCCCCTTGATTACGTCAGGGAAACAGTCAAGATTGATCCGGAAATGGTTCGTCATCATAAAGGCTTACGAATGACTGTGGTGCGGGATGACCTGCTGCCCATAAAGCTGCTCTCCTCTGTCCTGGAACTTAAAGACGGCAGCGGCGATATCCGGTCAGACCAAAAAGTAAAGAGCGAACTAAGCCTGGTGATTCTCAATCTCAACGGCCGAAAAATCGCCCTGGAAGTTGATCGCTTTTTTAATGAAAATGAATTTGTCATTAAATCTCTTGAAGGTTCCCTGGCCGGCATTAAGGGGTTGTCCGGCGCGACCGTGACCGGAGAAGGCAAAGTTATTTTGATTCTTGATCCTCTGCGTCTTCTTTAGATTCAATCAGACTTGTCTCCATTGAGAACCTTTCTTACAAATGGGGCAATATCTTTTATGCTCAGCAGTTTCAAGATAAGCTCTCCCTTATCCCCATTGCCCCGGCCTTTTCCCTGAAAATAATTTTGCTGTAGCCTGTACAGTAATGAGCTGAATATTGAAGCGGACAGCAAATATCTCTTCAGCTTATTCAGTTCCGGTCATGCCGGTCATAGTCTGATCTGTAATTACCGAATCAAATTTATCCGGCTGCGCCTTGATCATTTCAAGAGCGTCCCGGCTTTACGGGCAGCCGCTTCCCAGGTCTACCGAATTCTGCTCATCCTCAATAGTAACTACTCACTGGGTAAGCTCATCAGGAGTTCACTCAAAAATAAATTAGTAGAGATAAGGTGTAATCCGGACATTTAGATTGCGCCTCAAAATGTGAAGTTATTCTTGAGCGAACCCTTAATGTTGCTAACCATCGTAATTGCATGATACCACTTCGCTGTTATTTAGAGGGTACGGGTAAGCGACCGGCGGGAGACTCCGGGAGATTATTGTAATCAGTCCGGGGCAGCGTATTAATCATACGTAAGCCGTACTGCTTACAGTATTATTTTCAACCTTGCAGCTTAGATTTCAGTAAATTTTCCGGGGAAACGGATCGGTTTTCCGGAAAAATTGTTTTTTGTTTCACCTGGAACTATTACCCGACTTCTCTACAATGTTCCAACTTATTGTAATAGCAGGATAAGCACAAAAAATAACATTATGGCATGGATGGTGCTTTAAATAGAGACAAAAACAAAACATTTTTAGTAACTACTCATGGAGTAAGTGCATAATCAGTGAAAACCTCTGTATTTGTAACTGGCCGGAGTCTGCGCTTACCTGCAGGATGCAGGTAAGCGACCGGAGGGAGACTCCGAATATGCAGTGCCCTGTGGGCAGTTACCATTTTTTAGAAATAAACAAGAGGACAATTATGAAAATTTACCAGACCGCTCTGGCCCTTGGCGTGGCTGCAACATTTATGTTGGCCGGTAATGTCTTCGCTTTGAGCTACAGCAACAATATTACTATTTATGACGGCCTCGGGGAAACGACGGAAGATGGTGAAGTCGAACCGGGATGCCTGAATACTCAAGTTTGGGACTTGGAAGGTTTTTTCCAGGAAGGCTCTAGCCTGACAATGGTTGGTGGTTTTGATTTTGTTAACGGCGTAAGTGGATATCCTGACTACACCTCCGGCGACATTTTTATTGATGTTGATGGTGATGCGCAATATGGAAGTTCAAATACCGGTGGAGGTTCGGGGCAGGCAGAAGTGAATAACACTTTTGGTTATGATTATGTCCTGGATATGGATTTTAATTTATTGACTTATTCGGTAATCAAGCTAACAGACAGTACCACGACAACTGTCTGGTACGGTCAGAATGATGAATCAAATCCTTGGCTTTACAATACAGGTGGGACATTAGTAGACGGCTATGAAAATCTTGCGATGGAATATGTCTCTGGTTTATCAGATGCCGCTACCGGTTTTACCGGCGGCAATCATTATGCTGTCGGCGTTGATCTTTCTTTTCTTGCCCCTGGAACAGATTTCACCTCTCATTTTACCATGGGATGCGGCAATGATAATCTTATGGGGCAAGGTACCGCCCCTGTCCCTGAACCGGCAACCATATTGCTTTTTGCCACCGGCCTTGTCGGGCTGGCAGGATATGGTAAAAAACGCATTCATAAAGTATAACTACTCACATGGGTAGTTACGTTAAAATCAAACTTAGGGCTCACTCAAAAATAAATTAGTAGAGATAAGGTGTAATATAGACATTTAGAGAAGTGATCTAATTGCATGCAACCGCAGGCGTAGCAGAACTACGCCTCTGGATTGCATAATTGCAGATCGCTTTTCTAAATGTTCAGATTGCGCCTTAGAATGCGAAGTTATTTTTGAGTGAGCCCTTATTCAGCCCTGCAAAAGATTTAAAATTCCTTCCTTGTTCATCTTGCCGCTCTGGGCCAGGGCAAACATCCGCGCCTGATCCAATACCTTCATTTGGGCCGAATTAGTTGATTCCTCGGCAAAATCAAGATCGGAGATTCCCGATTTCGAGGCGGCAATATTTATTTCCGTAATCGATAGATTGGCCACAGTCGACTCAAGTTGATTCCGGGTAGAGCCGATGTCTCCCCGCAGTTGGTCAATCTCGGCCAGAGCATTATCAATTACCGTCAGAGCTTCCTGGGCGCCTTCCGGGCTTAATACATTGATCGTATTTAATGTGTTATACGGTTCAGCCGGAGACGCTGAGCCGATATTAAGGTCAACGGTTTCACCGGAATAGGCCCCGATCTGGAATGATTTGTCGGTAAAAGTGCCGGAAAGCAGCTTTTGCCCATTGTATGAGGTATTAGTGGCAATATCATTAAGAGAAGCCAGAGATTTATTGATATCAGCCTGCAGGGCCTGCAGGGAGGCTGAATCCTGACCGCCACCGGCTGCCTGCAGGGTCTTGGCCCGAATATTCTGCAGCAGAGAAACAGATTCTCCCAAAGCGCCGTCCGCCACCTGAGCCATAGCGATAGTGTCGGTGGCATTACGAATAGACTGGCCGATTCCCCGAAGCTGACTGCCGAGTGAGTCGGCAATAAGCATCCCTGAAGCATCATCAGCGGCCCGGTTAATCCTTTTACCGGAAGAAAATCGTTCCAGAGAATTGTTCAGCGCCCTGCCTGACTCTCTAAGTTGACGATAAATTCCCATGCTATCATTGCTGTTGATCCGAAGCGTCATGACAAATCTCCCGGCAGAAGGTGATATCTGGTTTATCTGTTTATTATAATCATTTTTGCGAAACATTCAAATGTAGTTAACCCAAAAACAGGGTAGATTTATTTTGCTCAAACGTAACTACTCATGGGGTAGCGGGAGACTCCAGGTAAGCGACCAGCGGGAGACTCCAGGTAAGCGACCAGCAGGAGACTCCAGGTAAGCGACCAGCGGGAGACTCCAGGTAAGCGACCAGCGGGAGACTCCAGGTAAGCGACCAGCGGGAGACTCCAGGTAAGCGACCA
>JANTGB010000009.1 GCA_024763115.1 Desulfobulbaceae bacterium
ACATTTAGAAAAGCGATCTGCAATTATGCAATCCAGAGGCGTAGCCCTGCTACGCCTGCGGTTGCATGCAATTAGATCACTTCTCTAAATGTCCATACTACACCTTATCTCTACTAATTTATTTTTGAGTGAACCCTAAGTAACAGTGAAACGGTGTCATACAAACACTGTTGTTTATGAACAATTAATCATTACCTACTGAGGAGTTACCTCAAGCCAAGGCATTTTTGAAATATATATGCGCTATCATATATTTGATATTACAAATATTTATTCAAAGCAAAAAGTTGGACAGGTAATAGCTTAATTATTCAGTCATATCCTTGTTACCGGCAATCAAGACATCGACTACTGAAGGATCCGCCAAGGTGGAAGTGTCGCCAAAATCATCTTGTCCTGCGGCAATTTTGCGAAGAATGCGGCGCATAATCTTACCACTCCTTGTCTTGGGCAGTCCTGCGGAGAACTGGATGTACTCAGGTACGGCTATTGGCCCGATTTCCTTGCGAACATGCAACTTCAACTCCTTAATCAGGCCATCACTTACCTCTACCCCCGACTTCAGGGAGACATAGGCATAAATTGTCTGGCCTTTTATCGGATGCGGGGCGCCGACAACAGCTGCCTCAGCCACTGCTTCATGCGCAACAAGGGCTGATTCAATTTCCGCTGTGCCCAGCCTGTGACCGGATACATTAATTACATCATCAAGCCGTCCCATAATCCAGAAATAGCCGTCTTCATCTCTGCGGGCCCCGTCCTCGGGATCATATATTCCTGGATAACGATCAAAATAGGTTTTCTTAAAACGTTCGGGATCGCCGAATACGCCTCGCAACATGCCGGGCCATGGTTTTTTGATAACCAGATGGCCACCTTCGTTAGCAGCAGCCTCATGACCTTCTTCATTAAAAACAGTTACGTCAACACCAGGCAGAGGATAAGAGGCTGAACCCGGCTTTAAAGGCGTGGCAAAGGGCAGAGGACTGATCATTATGCCCCCTGTCTCAGTCTGCCACCAGGTATCAACAATGGGCAGTTTTGCACCGCCGATTTTCTCGTGATACCACATCCATGCCTCAGGGTTAATCGGTTCACCGACGGAACCAAGCAGACGCAGAGAGGAAAGGTCATAATTTTGCGTCCATTTCGTGCCTTCCCGCATCAAGGCTCTGATAACGGTAGGCGCAGTGTAAAATATATTGACCTTGAATTTTTCTACAATCTGCCAGAAGCGATCCGGAGCCGGGTAAGACGGCACTCCTTCAAACATCAATGAAGTTGCGCCCAGGGCCAAGGGGCCGTAAAGAATATAGGTATGACCGGTAATCCAGCCAATGTCGGCCGTACACCAGTATACATCGTCATCTTTTACATCAAAAACCCACTGGGTCGTGTGAGCGGCATAAGTAATATAGCCGCCGGTTGTATGAACCACCCCCTTAGGCTTTCCCGTACTACCGCTGGTATAGAGAATAAACAGCGTATCCTCCGCCTCCATACTCTCGGGTGGACAGTCATCGGTTATGTCGTCTCCATTAATCGCATCATGCCACCAGATGTCACGGCCTTCCTGCATATCAACTTCATTGCCGCCTCGTTCAACAATAAAGCAGTTTTTTATAGTGCCACATTCCTGGATAGCGGTATCGGCATTCGGTTTTAAGGGAATAGTTTTTCCAGCTCTTATCACAGCGTCGGCTGTAACCAGAACCTTTGCCTCACAGTCCTGTACCCGGCTTTTCAGGCTCTGAGCGCTGAAGCCGGCAAAGACAACTGAATGCATGGCCCCGATGCGCGCACAGGCCAAAAGAGATATAGCCAGTTCGGGAATCATGGGTAAATAAATTGAGACTCGATCGCCTTTTTGCACACCATATTTTTTCAGGACATTTGCAAAGCGGCAAACCTCACGATGAAGCATCTGATAAGTAAATACTTTGACATCCTCACCAGGCTCACCCTGCCAAATCAACGCAGCCTTATTTCGGCGGCCATTGGTCAAATGGCGATCAAGGCAGTTATAAGATACGTTCAGCTTTCCGCCGTCAAACCATTTTATTTCCGGCTTATGAAGATCAGCATCCACTACGCTGTCCCATTTTTTATCCCAACTGATAAGCTCTTCAGCCCTTTCACCCCAAAATCCTTCCGGATCATCCATGGATCTTTTATATAGGGCTTTATACTCATCCATATTTTTAACATAAGCCGTAGCCTGGCCTGCGACCGGTGGTTGAAACACCCGTCCTTCCTTCATCAGGCTCTCGATTTTTTTTTCTTCAGCACTCATATAGCCTCCTGAATAGTTATAAAAATTAATCCCTTATGGATTTTTTAAAAAAAAGCCTCAAATACCATTAGGCCAGTAAAATTACCTATATGATTGTCCCTTCTTGATAACCAAAGGTGAAAGCGAGGTCAAGTGAAAAATGTTGTTAAAAAAATTTTGTTTGGTTTTGCTGTACAATCGCTCAAGAGCATAAACAAATTTATGCCTGCCATCACCTGATGCCTCAGGTCACCTGCATGAAGGTTCGGTTTTTCTTTTTAACCAGCCAGATCTTATTAACTTATTGAAAACATATTATAAACAGCACGTGTTTCACGTGAAACATCCTTTCTTGTTGAATTTTTTAAAAAAATTACAGTTGCATTAACAGCGCTTAACATTGTAAAAAAGTATGTAACTATTCAGCTAACTACTCATGGGGTAAGCGCCTAATTTTGTAAAACGGGGTATCCAATTAGCGCAAGTAGGGGCACCCACAAGGGGTGCCCCTACAGGGCTGCGGTGTGTAACCTCAATCCTAGGCGCCCAGTGCCAAGATACCCGGTGCAGACCTACGGTTGGGTGCCATCACCACATATGGAGAAGTTACCAAAAATCAAAACAAAAAATGGTTGAGACAATGGTTTTAAGTGCCTAATGAGTGCAAACTGGAGTATTTGTAACTGCTCGGATCTGCGCTTACCTGCAGGGTGCAGGTAAGCGACCGGAGGGAGACTCCGAATATGCGGTGCCCTGTGAGCAGTTACCAAATCTAAAGCGCACCTGAATAGTTAAAAAGTATAAACCTTAAGTGAAATAATTTCAGACTAAAATACTATCAAATTCAGCTGCCGACAAAACATGACAAAGGATAATGAGTTGTGCAAGGAAAAATAGTAGCGCTGGCAAATCAAAAAGGCGGTGTCGGTAAAACGACAACTACCGTAAATCTTGCCGCCGCCCTGGCGAGGCTGGGGAAAAAAATTCTGGTAGTGGACTCCGACCCCCAGGGAAATGCCTCAAGCGGACTGGGAATAGACACAAAAGATATAGGTAAACATTTATATCATTGTTATTTAGACAAACAACAGGCGGAAAATTCCATACGTCAGGTTGATGGCTATGACAACCTCTATATTCTCCCAACCCATATTGACCTCATCGGAGTAGAAGTAGAGCTGATGTCCGCAAAAAAACGGGAAAGATATCTTGGAAAGCTTTTGCAGCCTTTTTTGTCTGCCTATGATTATGTCGTTGTGGATTGCCCTCCTTCCCTGGGGCTTTTGACCCTTAATGCCCTGACGGCGGCAGAGTCTGTTATTATCCCTCTCCAGTGTGAATATTTTGCCCTTGAGGGTTTGAGCCAGCTAATCAGGACAATCCGCCTGGTCAAAAATTCGTATAACAACAATCTTTATATTGAAGGACTTGTCTTAACCATGTTTGACCGGCGTAACAAATTAACTTACAGGGTTGCCAAGGAGGTAAAAGAGCATTTTAAAGAAAAAGTTTACACCACGGTTATTCCCCGTAATGTTAGACTGAGTGAATGCCCCAGTCATGGCAAGGCAATAGTAGATTATGATAAACGGTCAAGCGGGTCCATCAGCTATATGAATCTGGGCCGTGAATTTATCAAACGACAGAAAAATAAAGGACGAATATGACAACTGGAGCCTCCCCGTTAGGTAAGGGGCTTAATGCCTTGTTACCGACAGACATTGATATTGAAGATAAAAAATCATCAACTGGAGAATATTTTCAGTGTCCTGCATACAAGATATCAGCCAATCCCAATCAGCCACGTCAGGAAATGGATGATCAGCGACTAGAAGAATTGGCTGAATCAATCCGCGCTAAAGGAATAATTCAACCCCTGCTGGTAAGGGAGACGGAAAATGGATATGAGCTTATTGCCGGGGAGCGAAGACTGCGGGCAGCAAGAATAGTAGGGCTGGATCAGGTGCCGGTAGTAGTCAGAGACTCAGATTTAAAAGATAGTCTGGAGCTGGCCCTGGTTGAAAATATTCAACGGCAGAATCTAAACCCCATTGAAGAGGCAGCGGCATACCGGCAGCTTGGTAAGGAATTTTCCCTGACCCAGGATGAAATAGCTGCCAGGGTCGGCAAGGAAAGATCGACGGTAGCAAATTCCATGCGACTCCTGCAATTACCTGAATATGTCCAAAAGGATATAAGATCAGGAGTACTGAGCATGGGCCACGGTCGAGTACTGTTGAGCCTGAAAGATGATGAAGTCATAAGGATGTTACGTGATGCCGTTATTGATGGAAAGCTTTCTGTCAGGCAGAGTGAACAGCTGGCAAAAAAACTGAAAAAAAAGAAACCAATACGCCAAAAAAGAAATGCAGGAAAGCCGATTCCCAGGTCTTACTGCCGGACATTAAGCAACGAATTTGTCAAATACCTGGGAAATAAAAGCCGAATAGTTCAGCAGGGAGACCGAGGCAAAATAGTAATTGAATACTATTCCCTTGATGATCTGGAAAGACTTCACAAACTGATCCTGAGTAAGGAAAAAGGCGAATGAAACATCTGCAGATCAGGGCGAAAATTGAAAAAAATATTGAGGTATGTCCAGGGATTTACCGGCTTACCTTTATTAACAGGAAACTTGCCGAATTGTCGCGACCTGGACAGTTTCTAATGGTTAAGGTTGCCCGGACACCGGCAATAGAACCGGTTCTCCGCAGGCCGTTTTCTATTCATCAGGTTAAAGATGACCGAATAAGCATACTTTTCAAGGTGATAGGCCGAGGAACGGAAAACCTAGCCAAAACAATTGATGAAGTTGACCTGATAGGCCCATTAGGTAAGGGTTATCAAATTCCATCCAGGGGCCATATAGCCCTTATTGGCGGAGGAATGGGGGTAGCCCCGCTGTTATTTCTGGGTCAATGCTGCCGGAAGCTTAAGCAAAAGGGAAGGGAAATATTAATCCTTCTTGGGGCAAGGACAGTTGCAGAAATGCCGGCTGCGGAAGATTTCAGACAGCTTGGCCTGCCGTTAAAAACAGCAACCGACGACGGGACTGCCGGATATCATGGCCTGATAACGGATTTAATGGAAGGTAATATGGCGGGCGGGAATTGGAGCGTTATGACCTGTGGGCCGCAGCCTATGATGAATGAAGTGGCTGACCAATGCTTTGCCCAAGGGTGGAATTGTCAAGTTTCACTTGAGACGACCATGGCCTGTGGCATGGGGGCCTGCCTGGGGTGCGCCGTGCAGGGAAAAGGCAGGGAATCATATCTTCATGTCTGCAAGGATGGTCCGGTATTTTCAGCTGATCAAGTTGACTGGTAGAGAAAATGGATAAGATGGACTTGAGTATATCGATAGGCAACTGGCGGTTGAAAAATCCGGTACTTACAGCATCAGGTACCTTTGGCTACGGCGAGGAATTCAGTGATTATGTTGATCTGTCAAGCCTGGGGGCGATAATTGTTAAGGGGATATCGCTTAAGCCTCGGCCGGGAAATCCTCCGCCACGGGTGGTTGAAACAAGTTGCGGGATGTTGAATGCCATTGGCCTGGAAAATGTCGGCCTGGAGAAATTTATCAGTGAAAAAATGCCTGTTCTGCGTGACTATGAGACAGACATTGTGGTGAATATACTGGGAGAAAGCATAGAGGATTACCGTGAACTTTGCGTCGAACTGGATCAGACAGCAGGGATCAGCGCTATTGAAGTAAATATTTCCTGCCCCAATGTCAAAAAGGGGGGGCTGGCCTTCGGCACTGATGCCGGGATGGCTAATCGCCTGTGCAGTGAAGTTAGAAAAATGACCGACAAACCCCTGATAATAAAGCTAACCCCGAACGTAACGGATGTCAGTCTTATCGCCAGGGCCGTTGAGGATGGAGGAGCAGACGCTGTATCATTGATAAATACCCTGCTGGGGATGGCCATTGACGTAAAAAAAAGAAAACCACGACTGGCAAATGTTGTCGGGGGATTATCCGGACCGGCAATAAAACCTGTAGCCTTACGCATGGTCTGGCAGACAGCAAAGGCGATAAAAATTCCGGTAATAGGTATTGGGGGAATAAGCTCAGTTGATGATGCCTTAGAATTTCTCCTGGCCGGGGCCTCGGCTATTCAAGTGGGAACCGCTAATTTTATTAATCCCGGACTTAGTGGTGAAATAGGTAAAGGGATCAAAAATTATATGGAGGAGTACGGATTTACTGAGTTGAGTGAACTTATTGGTTCGCTGCAAATATGAAAATGGATCAATTTATCAAAAAAATAAGGTTTTATGTCAGTATCCTTCTTGATCGTGAAACCCCCTGGTATGTAAAAATATTGCTTGCGCTGGGCCTGGTATATCTGGTTTATCCATTTGATTTTGTCCCGGATCAAATACCATTTTTGGGATTGGTGGATGATTTGACCATTGGAACGTTTCTAGTTGCCCTGGCAATACGCCTTGTGCCTGCTAAGGTTATAAGTCGGGTACAGAAAAAATTTTATTAAATTTCAGACTGACGCCTTAAAATAGTTACGTGTCAGCTTATTAAAAAAATGAAAAAGATTAGAGAAAAAATTGTTGAAAAACTGTATGAACAATATGAAATCGAAACAGCTCATCAAACATTTGCCTGTAAAAAAGGATGCTCAACCTGCTGTACACAGAATGTGACCATGACGGCAACTGAAGGGGAAATGATTATAAATTTTCTTGTTCAGGAAAAAAGATTGGAAGAATTGCATGACATTCTCTGCAAGTCGGAAACCGTTTATGTCCCACAAAAGACCCCGAACAATCCAGATGACGAGCAGGTTGATTCAGATGAAAAATGGGATTTGACCCCCTGCTGTTTTCTTAAAAATAATATGTGTTCAATCTATCCGGCCCGTCCCTTTGCCTGCCGCTGCTTTTATTCAACTAAAGAATGCGGACCTGAGCAACCGGCGGAACTGTCCGCCTGGCTGGCAGCTTTCAACGGAGTTATGCTCCAGCTAATTGAACATGTGGGACAGGGAGAACTCTGGGGCAGCATGAATGATATCCTGCTCGAATTAAGCTCCCAGAGCCGCTATATCGGTAGAGAGTGGCGGGGAGAGCCGACTAAAATTGATCGGGCTAGATTTCGCCTGCTTACAGCCGGGCCGGTCAAAGAATTTATTGTTGATCCCCTGTCCCAAAGAAAAATAGAGCTTATACTTCAGCGGATAAGCCAAACTGCAATTGATAACGCTACAATAGGAAGCATGCTTGGGATGTGATCCCGGCTAAAAAATTCTGAGACAAAAAATGATTCTAGGTAAACCAGACATCGAGGCCGGGGTTGACTGGCGGAAGATAGATACGGTTCTGCTTGATATGGATGGAACCCTGCTTGATAAGCATTTCGATGATTATTTCTGGGAAGAATATGTTCCCGAGATCTATGCCGCGAAAAATAAAATTTCTATTTTTACGGCGGAAGAAGAATTACTGGCCCGATATAAAGCCAAAGAAAGAACCCTGGACTGGACCGACCTTGATTTCTGGTCAAAAGAACTTGACCTTGACATAGCCGGGCTTAAGAAAAAGGTAAATTACCTAATCAAGATTCACCCTTATGTAATTGATTTTATTGAATTTTGCAAAAGAAACGAAAAGAAAATATACATGGTGACCAACGCTCACAGTAAAACTCTGAAAATAAAAATGGACAAGACCGGAATTGCCGACCTGTTTGACGGGATAATATGCTCTGAAGAAATTGGTCTGCCAAAGGAAGAAAAAGAATTCTGGGCCCGGCTCCGTGAAAAAATAGACTACCAAAAGGAAAAAAGTCTGCTGGCCGATGATAATGAAAATATTCTGAAGTCGGCGATGGAGTATGGCTTTCCCAGAAAAAATTTAATTTATGTTGCTAAATCGAGCAGTACAATGCCGGTAATACATTCAAAAAAATTCCCCTCAATTATATTTTTCAAGGAACTGATAGAAGAGTAATTATCAACTTCAGAGGGATCAGAAAATTTGTGGATAAAGACAATTTACCAATGAGTTAAAAGGTGCATTCGCTTCGTTCAAACAGTTCATCCGCCAACCTCGGCAAATCCTTAAAAAAGATAACTGCGTATTTGTCCGAATGGGCCGAAATTGTTCTTAGGCACAAAAATAAAAAGGTAGAGACAAGGCATGCCTTGTCTCTACCTGAGAATAGTTATGTTTTAACTATAACTATAAAAAGTTAATTCACAGCCATATAGCCAACCACCTCGCTTGTATGGGATATCTCCGGGTCACGGGACTGCTCTTCTTCAATCCGCACCATTAAGCCATCTATTCCCAGCTCATTACAGCGAACAACCGAAGTATCGGCACCATCCAGGGTCTGCATATCAGCCAATACCACAGGAGCGGCCGTAAAGTTTGCGCTTAAATTAACAGTAGTATATCCATGCTTAACTTGGTCGGCAGTTCGACCGACCTCATAAGTCATGTCACCGATAGTTCCCACTGAAGGCTCCCAGGCAATATAGGAAACAGTTTCAAAGGCGTGTTCGTAACTGTTGGACTCTTGTTCCCTCATCCTGAAAGAAAAACCGGAAACAGTAACTCCCTTCATCCTCAGGGCAACAACGTCGGCTTCATTACTACTGACCAGGGACAAGTTGACAACAGGCACGACATTGAACTCACTATTGAAACTGATATTATCAAAACCTGCTATGGCCTGGGAATCAAAGAAACCCGCCTCGATTTTTGTCCCGTCATCCAGGGCGTAACTCCCCTTTTCCATTACCATGTAGTTGACTGATTCCGTTGCATGAATATTATCCTGGTAATCCCATTCGCGCAGCTGGATATCAAATCCGGCCTGATCAACATTTGTCACCCGGACAACGCAGGGTTCACTATCATTCTGGGTGACAATTCGGGCAACAACCACCGGATTTATAAAATCCTTATTAAAAAGAACCCGCTGCTGATCGGCCCCAAGCTCCAGTATACCGGTTTCAAGAACAGGACTATCCGGATGAGATGTACTGTCTGCCGGGTCAAAGTTATGCGCTACTTCCAGGCCGTCAAGATAGCCGTCATTATCGGAATCGCTGTCCAATAGATTAATAGTTCCGTCATTATCAGGGTCGGCATTCCACCTGTCGCCCCAGTAGTCGACCTCAGCACCATCAGCCAGGCCATCAGCATCCGTATCGTTTAAACTGGGATGAGAGCCATAGATGTTTCGTTCATCAAACGTGGTCAGGCCGTCCTGATCCTCGTCTGCATCAAGATTAATTACGGCAAAAGCCATAAAGCCTGCAACTTCAGTGGTATGGGACGTCTCATTGTCCTTGGACTGTTCTTCTGCTATCTTAAGATTAACAGAGGAACCATTTAACCCGGCCAAACGAAGATTGGCGGAGTCTGCTCCATCAGTACTCTGCATATCGGCGACAAAAACCGGAGCACGATCAAAATATTCACTAAATACTACTGTCAGCCATTCATGGGTAAGAGTGTCAGCTGTTTTACCGATTTCATAACTGAGATCTCCTATCAGGCCGCTTGAAGGCTCCCAGGCAATATAGGCTATTGATTCCAGAGCATGTTCCTTGCTGTTCGCTTCCTGTTCCTGCAGGGTAATCTTAAAACCGCTGGTGCTGATATTACGAATTCTATCAACAACCGCATCAACCTCATTCGTCGTAACTACAGAGGCTGCTACCACAGGAATCAGGTTAAACTCCTGAGCAAAGTCTACAACAGTAAAACTGTCCACCATGTCGGTTTCAATAAAACCGGCCTCAACCAGTGAACCATCAGCCAGTTTAAAACCGCCACGTTCAACCGCGATAAAATTTACGCTTTCATCAGCATGGTTATCCTCTAGAAAATCCCAGTTCTGGAGCCTAATCTCAAATCCGGCACTGTTAATATTCCTGATCCGGACAACACAGGGATTCTGATCATTAGTGGAGGCAGGTTTGGCAATTACCACCGGATCAACAAAGGTATTAGTGAACATGACCTGCTGCCACGCACTGTTTACGGAAATCTCGCCGAATTCCAGCTCAAAAGCCGGCTCAACTTGATTTATTGTTATTGAAATAGTAGCAGGAGCGGAAACAGCGCCGGCTGAATCATTGACCTGAAACTGAAATTCATCAACGCCATATACTCCGGCAGCCGGAATATATTGATAAGTGCCGGCAGCAGCATCGGTAATTGTTACCGTACCCAAGGCGGCATCGGCGACAATCGTATAAGTCAAAGTGGCATCGTCGATATCGCTGCCGACAAGCATACCGGTTGCCTCAGTGTCCTGGTCAAGAATCAGATCCCCGGATACGGCAACAGGCAAATCATTAACCGGAAATATTTCAATGGAAACTGCGGCAACATTGGAATCCGTATACCCATCATTAACCTGAAAGGTAAATCGATCCGAGCCATAGGCATTGGGCAGCGGGGTAAATGTATAAGAGCCGTCAGCGCTGTTAAGCTCTACAATCCCCAAAGAGGCATTACTGACAATCTTGTAAAGCAGATTATCACCATCATTATCTACTGCGCTGAGTTGACCGCTGAATGATTGATCTTCATTCAAATTCACGGTATCATTATTAGCTACGGCAATATCATTTACTGAACTGATGTTGATCGTCACCGTGGCAATATTTGATTCACCGTTCGCGTCTATGACCTTATAGGTAAAATTGTCGGTTCCGTAAATATTTGCCTGAGGAGTGTAGCTGAAACTCCCGGCGGCCTGATCAAGCAAGGTCACATTTCCCAGGGAAGGATTGCCGACGATCTCATAGGTAAGAGGTAAATTATTCGAGCTGCTGCCGTCTAACTGTTCAGCGGCTACAGTATCTTCACTGATGGTTATGGTCATGTCATTGGCCTGGGGTGGAACTGCATCCAGCGGACAGGTCCAGACAATCTCATCAGTAAAATCACTTTCCAAACCATCCGTATTATAAGCTGTGGCGGCAAAATAATAGGTAGTGCCGCCTGTCAGCCCGGAAATGGTGTAGTAAATTTCATTAATAACCGCCTCGGGGTTCCCGGTATCAACAATTGTGGTATAATTACGACTGGAAATACCATAGTAAATTTTATAACCGGCAAGATTTGTCTCGCTGTTGGGAATCCAGGAAAAATGGGCATCCCCGCCATAGACTGGTGGGCTTATGCCAAAGAAAAAAACAAAGAAAAACGGCAGTGAAAAACAACTACAAAATTTTTTAAACAACATAACAGATCCTCCTGTCTAATGCCATGAGTAGCATCAGTCAGGAAGGGCTGATCCTACCCGGCAACCTCGCAACCGTATTTTCACAATATTGCGAAAACTTAGGCCGATGGCTTTGCGTCCCGCCCTTTAAGACGGTTTGCCTTTTTCGAGTATTAAAAAATTAAAACATTTTCCTGAAGTACATCCTGGTCGACTAAATAGAGCAAAAGTCGTTCCATTATCAAAAAAAATAGTAATTATTCAGCCAATGGTAAAAAATATCGTAACTATTCATGAGGTAAGCGTCCTAACTTCGCTAACCCCTGTAACTGAGCAGTATCTATTCAGTTGTGCCTCAGCTGTGCGGTGCACCATACTGGTGCCAGGCAAGACAAGCTGGGTAACCACCGGTTAAAGACAGGGCATAAACTTAGACTCCGGATGAAGTGGAGCTGCATAATTAAAAATTTATAAAAAAATGTCTCTTATCTTTCACAGCAGTAACCGACTGGAAAACCTGACCGCGACCTTTGCCAAGTCTTGCGCGGCCCGGCATACTTCACCCTTTGCCCGTGATATTATTGTGGTGCAGACCATGGGCATGGATCGCTACCTGTCTCTACGGGTTGCCGATTACTGCGGCATCAGCGCCAACCTGGAATTTCTCTTTCCTAATGCCGTTATCGACCGGCTCTTTGCCATTGTTCTGCCCGAACTTGCCGACAATGCCGCAAATCCGCAAAGCCCGAATCTCCGGCAAATCATGGAGCTTTTGCCCGACCTGTGTCAGGCCCCGGAAACTGCTGATATTTTTTCTCCGGTTAATAACTACCTGGCCGACGACGAAAACGGCTTAAAACTCTATCAACTTGCCGGGAAAATTGCCGACCTATTTGATCAGTACCAGATTTATCGCCCGGAAATGATCCTGGCCTGGGATAAAGACAACAACTGGTTCAAGAAAAACTTGTCCTATGATAAAGTTCACGCCTGGCAGCAGGTTCTCTGGCAGCGGCTTAAACCCGAAAAAGACAATCTGCCTCACCGGGCCGCAGCCGGGCGGAAATTCATGGCCCGAATGGCCGATATCCCGCCCCATGAGGCTGCTCGTCTTCCCGAACATATCACTATCTTCGGCGTGTCGGTAATTCCCGATTTTTATTTAAAAATTTTTCAGGCCGCATCCCAGGCCATAAACATTGACTTTTTTCTGCTGTCCCCCTGCCGGGAATACTGGGGTTACATCAAAACCGGCAGAGAAATTAAACGGGCTGAACAGTGGAGCGGAAAAAATGCCCGGGAACTGCTGCTGGAAGAGGTTAATCCCCTGCTTGCCTCCCAGGGCGTCCTTGGCCGGGATTTTCTTAATATGATTCTTGAGCTTGACCATTATGAATTAAAGGAGAACTTTACCGCTCCTGTTCCGGGAACCTGTCTACAGACTATTCAGGCTGACCTGCTGAACCTGATCAATCCCCTGGAACAAAAAGACGAGACCCGGGGCAGCCCTGATGACGGGTCAATTCAAATTCATTCCTGCCACGGCCCTCTGCGTGAGGTTGAACTGCTCTATGACCGTCTCCTGGCAATATTAGCACAGGATCCCAGTCTCAGCCCGGCCGATATCCTGGTCATGACTCCTGATCTTGCCACCTATGCGCCGCTGATTCGAGCCGTTTTCACTGATCCCTATGATGAAAATACCCTTATCCCTTTTTCCATTGCCGATACAGGGCCGAACCGGGAAAAGACAATTATGGATGGTTTTGATAATCTTCTTCATATAATGACAGGCAGATTTCAGGCTCCGGAAATTATCTCTCTGCTCGATAATCCGTTAATTGCAGCTAAATTTTCTTTTACAGATCAAGATATTGCCGTTATCCGCGGCTGGCTGCAGGGAGCTGGTATCCGTTGGGGAATAAACAGGGATATGATGAAAGAACTGGATCTGCCTCCTTTAACGGAAATCAGCTGGCAGGCAGGCCGGGAACGGCTGCTGCTGGGCTATGCCATGGCTGCCGAGCCCCTGACCGCGTTTGACGATGTTTACCCCTATGCAGATTTTAATGCAGACGACAGCCTGCTGCTGGGCGGTTTTCTAGATTTTCTTGACCTGCTGATCTCCTTCCGGAGCCAGGTAACCAAAAGACACTCCCTGCTCAAATGGCAGAAAATTCTCGCTGCAATCCAGGCAAATTTCTTCAGCAGTGAACCGCCCTTTACCGAGGCCTATGCCGGCCTGGCCAAGCTACTTAGTGATCTTGGCGGCCAGGAAGAAGAGCAGACCAGCATCCGGCTGAGTCTGGAAATAATCCGGGCAACCCTGCGGCAGAGTTATGAGGGCAGGCTCCATTCCCGGGGATTCATGGGCTCGGGCGTTACCTTTTGCGCCATGCTGCCCATGCGCAGCATTCCCTTTAAGGTCATTGCCATGATCGGCATGAATGATACCACCTTTCCCCGCCTGAAAAAAAACCTCGAATTTGACCTGACCATGGTGGAGCCCCGCCCCGGCGACCGTAACCCCAGGGAAAACGACAAGTACCTTTTCCTGGAAACATTTATCTCGGCCCGCAGAATTTTTTATCTCAGTTACTGCGGCCTGTCGCTGCAGAATAACAGTCCGGCCCCGCCTTCGGTCCTGGTCAGCGAACTGCTTGATTACCTGGCTGTACGCTATAATCTCACCCAGGCGGAAAAGGAAAAGCTGATAATAAAACACCGGCTGCACCCCTTTAATGAAATATATTTTCAGCCTGATTCCGCGCTCATCAGTTTTTCGGCGGAAAACAGCCGGGCCGCCCAGGCAAGGGCGGAAAAGCATAAGCCTTTGCCCCGGTTTCTACAGCGCCCCCTGGCCCGCCCCCTGGAAAAAATCACCACAATCAGCCTGGAGAGCCTGATCGCCTTTTTTAAACATCCGGTTAAATTTATTTATAACCGGATCCTGGGAATATATCTAAATAACCGGGACGAGATAATCAGCGGCTCAGAGATATTTATCCCTGATGCCCTGGAGGATTATCAGCTTAAGGAAGAACTCATGTCCCGCCCGGAAAGGGGCCCGGCAGAAGTCAAGGCCAGGGCGAAAATGCTGGCTGCCTGCGGCAGAATGCCCCTGGCTAATCCCGGCGACTTTTATCTGGAAGAGCTTCAGGAAGAAATCATTGCCCGGCAGAACCGGCTGAGCAGATATCTGGCCGAGCCCCTGGCTCCGGTTCCAGTGCGGATAAAGCTGGAATCGGGCATAAACATCACCGGTGTCCCGGCTGATCTTTACCGGCAATGCCAGTTATTATTCCGGCCGACAAAACTTGGGGCTAAAAAGGGGCGCAAAGGTTTCAAAATTCAAAAGAAAAAAGATCTGATCCAGGGCTGGGTTCTGCATCTGGCGGTCAACTGTCTGGCGGATTTACCCCATACCACTATGGTTGCCGGAATCGACCCCGGCAGCGCCCTGTTTGCTCCGCTTGACAATGCCGGGGAACTGCTGGACGAACTTGTTGATATCTACTTAAACGGCCAGGAACGGGTCATGCCCTTTTTCCCGCAATATTCCCTGGCCCTGGCCGAAGGAGACAGGCCGGATAAATTGCCGGGCCGCTGGGCAAATGATAAATTTGATGGGGCCGCGGATATATATTATTCCCACTGTTTTGGTAAAGCCATGCCGCTTGATGATGAATTTATTGATCTTGCCGAAAAAATCGGAACTCCGCTATACCGACAGGTGACCCTCGCCCCGGAGGGGATATAATGAAAATCTTCAATCTTTCCACCTGTAAACTGGAGGGCGCCAACCTGATTGAGGCCGGCGCCGGAACCGGCAAAACCTATACGATTGCCGCCCTGTTTCTCCGCCTGATTGTTGAAAAAAATCTCGGCCCGGATAAAATTCTGGTGGTCACCTTTACCAGGGCGGCAGTGGAAGAACTCCGCGACAGGCTCTACAAGGTGCTGCAGGCGGCCAGGGACTGTTTCAGCCAAAAAAAATGCACTGAACATTTCATCAATGTCCTCAAGGAAAATAAGGACATCAGCCTGACGGAAAAACTTGAGCGGGTCACCAGGGCCCTGCGCGATTTTGATGAATGCGCCATCTATACCATTCATGGTTTCTGTCGGCGTATGCTGCTGGAAAATGTTTTCAGCAGCGGCTCTCTGTATGATCTCGAATTAATCAGCGACCAGGCCGAACTGCTGCTTGACGCAGTGCAGGATTTCTGGCGCACTCATATCTATTCTGCTCCCGGATTCATCATGGCCCATTTCCTGAAAAACGGCCTTGAACCTTTTATCTCGCTTTATCGGCTGAAAGAACGTAATCCCGACCTCCGCCTTGAAACGCCTTCCGGGTTACCGGACAAACAGAAGTTGGAAAAAAGTTTCAACGAGCTGAAAAAATTATGCCGGGAGCTGAAAAATAACCGGCCTGCTGAGCCGGAGGATACCATTGCCTGGTTTGAGCTTAAGCGCAAAATTCTTGACGGCAGATATTACCAGAAAAGATATATCAAAGACGATGCGGCGGCAATCCAGCGGTTTTGCACAGACAAAGCCGATATTATCGATCCTGACACCAGAAAAAAACTGACCAGGTTTACCATAAGCCGTTTACGGGAAAAATCAAAGCAGGGTGAAATCCCGACTCATAAATTCTTTAAACTGGCAGACAGGGTTGCCGGGCAATATGACGATTTTAAAAAACTTGAAGAAATGTACCTTATTCGGCTCAAGGCCCGGATGTTTGCCTATGTGGAAACCCGGCTGACTGAAAGAAAAAAAAGAGATAATATCAACTCTTTTAATGATTTCATCCTTGGTCTGGCTAAAAGCCTGGACGGGCCGGGCGGCCGGGACTTAAGCCGGGCAATCCGCCAACGCTTTCCCGTGGCCCTGATAGATGAATTTCAGGATACCGACCCCAGCCAGTATACAATCTTTAAAGCCCTGTTCTCCCCGGCCGTTCTTTTCCTGATCGGCGATCCCAAGCAGGCAATTTACAGTTTTCGCGGTGCTGACGTCTATGCCTATCTTGCTGCCGCAGCCCAGGTAAAAAATCGTTACACCCTGGCCACCAATTATCGTTCCGACCAGCGGCTGGTGCAGGGAGTAAACGCCGTTTTTGACCAGCGGATTTCTGCTAATCCCTTTGCCGAACCGGGCATCAGCTTTCACCCGGTTGAGGCTAAGGTCAAGGATTCCCCCCTGATTATCGAGGGCGAGGAGAACAAACCGGCCCTGACCATCTGGACAATCGACAGTTCCATTACCGAAGACAAGGCCATTACCGCTACTGCGGCCCGCCAATATATTAATCAGGCAGTGTTAACCGAGATTCACCGGCTGCTTACCATGGCTGCCGCCGGTCGGGCCACCATCAGGGACGAGACGGGCCGGCGCCCTCTGCGCCCGGCTGATTTTGCCGTCCTGACCAGGAGTAAAAAAGAAATGGCGCCCCTGCAGAATCTCTTGATCCAACATGGCATCCCCTCTGTAACCTCAAGCGCGGACAGCATTTTTGACACTGACGAAGCAAAAGAAATGGAAATGCTGCTCCAGGCCCTGGCCGAGCCCGGCAATGAGGGGGCCTTGAAAGCAGCCCTGGCCCAGCCTCTTTTCGGCCTGGATGGCCGAAATTTACAGGACATGACGCTAGACCACTCCGGCTGGGAAAGATGGGCTCCGGCCTTCCAGCGTTATCATGTACTTTTTCAGGAAACAGGGTTTCTCGCCATGTTTCGTAACATGCTGCGGGAGCAGGAGATTAAAGCAAGGCTGCTTTCCCTTCAGGGCGGCGAACGGCATTTGACTAATATCCTGCACCTGGCCGAGATCCTTGAACAACGCCGGATAAAGACCGGGGCCGGCTTACATGAGCTGCTGAACTGGTTTGCCGCCTGCTGCGCCGATCCCCTGCGCCGGGATGATGAACTGGAAATGCGGATGGAGAGCGATGATAACGCCGTGCAGATCGTTACCATTCATAAAAGTAAGGGGCTTGAGTATCCTATTGTTTTTGCGCCATTTGTCTGGGCTAATTCCGAAGGACGCGATCCTCTCTGCCACAATAGGCAGGGCGACATGACCCTGTTCCTTGATCAGCAGCGGTTTGCCGCTCATCAGGCAACCGCCTTCCGGGAAGCAATGTCGGAAAACCTCCGCCTCTTTTATGTGGCTCTGACCAGGGCCGGACATCGCTGTTACACCTTCTGGGCCAAACTGACCCATCATTCAAAAAGCTATACCTCGGCCCCGGCCTGGCTTTTTTTAAATGGTGACCGGCATCTTAAAAAATCAGACCCGATCGAGGCAATGAAAAAGGCCTGGGAAGAGCTGAAAAACGTTGATGAGTTAAAAGCGGCATTATGCCGAAAACTAGCTCATGTCCGGGAGCATGTGGCAATTGAGACTCTACCGGGCAAAAGCGGGCTTCCGGTTCTTTCCCCTGATTTTGAACAGGCCCGGCTCAAGGCTGCTGTTTTTCCCGGCCCCATGCCGCCTGCCTGGCAGATTGCCAGTTTTTCTCTCCTTACCAGAGAGAGCCATGCTGCTGGTTTTACCCGCCAGGACAA
>JANTGB010000010.1 GCA_024763115.1 Desulfobulbaceae bacterium
CTACAACCAAGGGGCAGGTGACTATCCCTGAGGCAGGTTGATTAATGTGAATGAATACTGGCAGACAAAGATGAAACTGGAAAAAGAAGGCCGCAAATTATACGATCAGCAGATTTTCCGGGCCTGGTGCAAGGGCTGCGGCATCTGTGTTGCTTTTTGTCCGAAAGAGGTTTATAAAATGGACGAAATCGGCAAGCCTGACGTGGTCAAGGCTGACGCCTGTATCGGCTGTCTTTTCTGCGTTCTTCACTGTCCGGATTTTGCTATTACCGTGACCAGACGTTATCCGGACAGGCGGAAAAATGTTGTTAATAATGTTCCTCCCAAGCCCATAGAACCACTGGAGTAATAAGTATGTTTCTTCATGTTACAAGTGCCGGTTATAAATATAGAGGTTTACACCACCAGGCGCTAAAAACCATTGTCGAAACAATTTTTTGTTTTAATTTTTGGTAACTTCTCCATATATAGTGGTAACACCAAAAACTATATACAATAAAGGATTAAAATGTGCATTTTGAATGGGATCAACAAAAGGCAAAGAAAAACTTAAAAAAGCACGGTGTGTCTTTTGAGGAAGAGGTAATCGTGTTCTATGATCCACTGTCGGCTACATTTGATGACCCTGATCATTCGGTTGGTGAATATCGTTATATAACCATTGGATTGTCCTCCTGCGACCGCCTGCTTGTTGTTGCATACGCGGAAAGAGGAGAAAGTATACGAATCATCAACGCGCGGCCTGCAACCGCGCATGAGAGGAAAAAGCATGAAAGATAAACACAAAAAAAGCCGGGATGAATTACGAACAGAGTATAATTTTGACTATTCAAAGGCTGTTAGAGGAAAATATTACAGGAAATTAATGGAAGAAGGGTCAAACGTAATCGTTCTTGATCCTGATATTGCTAAAGCTTTTCATAACTCGGATTCTGTCAATGAAGCATTGCGGTCTCTTCTAAACCTTACTCGTTCAACACAGCGCTTAACAACGACAAGCTGACCGCGCCAACGGCGCGGCGATTTTTTTGCAAGGCAGTGCTCCGCATGTCGGCGGCAGCTTACCCCTACAGGGATTAGCGAAGTTAGGACGCTTACCCCATGAGTAGTTACAAAATATGAACCAATACCGGATAAAAAGATGAAACCATATTATAAAGACATATCCATTTTCCGACCTCTGTCTTCTGTCCTCTGTCTTCTGTCCTCCGGCCTCTGTCCTCTGTCCTCCGGCTTCTGACATGGGTTGCGAACAATCAGGAAAGACCTGTCTGCTCCAGGGCAATGAGGCCATTGTCGAAGGGGCACTGGCGGCGGGCTGCCGTTTTTTTGCCGGTTACCCGATTACTCCGGCTTCGGAAATTGCCGAACTCATGTCAATGCGTCTTCCCGAAGTAGGGGGCGCCTTCATCCAGATGGAGGATGAAATTGCCGGTATCGGCGCTGTGATCGGAGCCTCGCTTGCCGGAGTCAAAAGCCTTACCGCTACCAGCGGCCCCGGTTTTTCCCTTATGCAGGAAAACTTAGGCTTTGCCTGTATTACCGAAACTCCCTGTGTCATAGTCAATGTCATGCGGGGCGGGCCCAGCACCGGCCTGCCCACCAGTCCGGCCCAGGGCGATGTCATGCAGGCCCGCTGGGGAACGCATGGCACTCATCCGATTATTGTCCTGTCGGTGTCCAGCGTAATCGACAGTTTTGAAGTTACCATTCATGCCTTTAATATTTCGGAAAAATATCGAATCCCGGTAATTCTTCTTTCCGATGAGGTTGTAGCTCATACCAGAGAATCAATCACTATTCCCGATAAAAGCGAGTTTGAGGTGGTAAACCGGATCAGGCCCGGCGTGCCGCCGGAATGGTTTCATCCCTATGAGGACAACAGCCGGGGAGTGCCTCCTATGGCCGCATTCGGCGATGGTTATCGGCATCATATTACCGGGCTTGTCCATGATGTCCATGGTTATCCGACCCAGCGACCTGACGAAATTGACGCCTTTCAGCGTCGCCAGTTTCGGAAAATCACCAATGGTTTTTCTGAAATTCAGATGACCCGCTCAGTCATGCTTGATGACGCGGATATCGCGGTTATAGCCTATGGCTCCGTATCTCGTTCCGCCCTGCGGGCCATAAAAATGGCCAGGGAACGCGGGATAAAGGCCGGACTTCTCCATCTCACAACTCTCTTTCCCTTTCCCCGCCGTATTGTTGATCCGGTGCTGCGTAAATGCCGGGCCGTACTGGTGCCGGAAATGAACCTGGGCCAGATCAGCCGTGAGGTCAAACGGGTAAATCTTTCCGCCAAGGTGGAAAAATTAAACCGGCTGGATGGGCAGTTGATTACTCCGGAAGAGATATTTGAAAAACTGCTTACCCTGTAAGACCGGAGGAGAAATATGACGGAAAAAACTATAGCTGAAAGCGCCCGGTTGCGGCATGAATATCTCCGCCATGACAAGAAATTCCCTCATGTCTGGTGTCCCGGCTGCGGTATCGGCATAATTCTGGGATCTCTTATCCGGGCTGTCGACCGTCTTGGCTTAAATAAGGATAAACTGGTTCTGGCCTCGGGAATAGGCTGTTCCGGCCGCCTGCCGGTTTATGTCGACTTTAATACTATTCACACCACTCATGGCCGGGCCCTGACCTTTGCCACCGGTATCAAGCTGGCAAATCCGGCGCTTAACGTCATAACCGTCATGGGTGACGGCGACGCTACTGCAATCGGCGGCAATCATTTTATTCACGCGGCCCGCCGTAATATTAATCTTACCGCCATTATCATTAATAATCAGATCTACGGCATGACCGGGGGCCAGTATTCTCCTACTACTCCCTACGGTTCCCTGTCCGCCACCTCGACTTACGGCCATATTGAACACGCTTTTTCCATTTCCGACCTGGCGATTACCGCCGGGGCCTCCTATGTGGCCAAGGGCACGGTTTATCATGTCCCGGCCCTGGATAAACTCATTACCGGAGGTATTGAAAAAGAGGGGTTCAGCGTTATTGAGATCATGTCCAACTGCCATACCCAGTATGGCCGCCGCAACAAGATGCCTGACCCTGTCACCATGATGAAATGGTTTCGCGATCAGGCGGTAAGCGTCACTAAGGCTGCAAAAATGGCCCCTGACGAACTTGCAGAAAAATTTATTATCGGTGTTCTGGCCGACCGGGATAAACCGAGTTATACCACTGAGTATCAGCATATACGCGACAGGGCTTTAAAGGTGGCGAAAAATGAATGATGACCGTTATGAAATTCGTTTTGGCGGTTCCGGGGGCCAGGGTATAATTCTGGCTGCGGTAATTGTGGCCGAGGCCGCGGCAGTCTATGATCATAAATATGTCAGCCAGACCCAGAGCTACGGCCCTGAGGCACGAGGCGGCAAGAGCAAGGCCGAAGTGGTTATCAGTTCCCGGGAGATTGATTATCCCAAGGTAATCAAAATGGATTTTCTCCTGGCCATGAACCAGACAGCGCTTGATGCCTATTTTTATGATTTTAAACCCAATGGCCTGCTGGTAGTGGACTCCACCTTTGTTGAACAGCTGCCCACCAGCCGGGTGATTGCCATTCCCTTTACCCGCATGGCCAGGGAGCTTGGCCGGGAGCTGGTTGCCAATGTAGTAGCCCTGGGCGCGGTTGGCCGCCTCTGTCCTGCAGTCAGCGAAGACAGTCTGCAAAAAGCCGTCTTGAACCGGGTACCGCCCAAAACCGTTGAGTTGAACAGCAGAGCCTTTGCCGCCGGGGCCGAGGCAGCCGCCGCCTTTGACCTTTCTTCCCTGCCCCGTTCCATTACTCCGGATGAAGAACAGGAAATCTAAGCCGAAAATCCTTGTCCATTGTAACCGAGCCTTCCAGCATAAGCATCTTCCATGAACTCATGGCCAACAGGGTGCGGGATATCCTGCTCGTTTCCAGCCCCTACGACGCCTTTATAATGGAAGAGGATATCAGCCTTGCCGCCAGGCTGGCCAGTGAATACCAGGGCCTGAATCTCAGCAGTCCGCCCCGGATCAAGCGGGTAAACTCGGTCCGTGCCGCCCTCCATCTCCTGGAACAGAAAAAATATGACCTGGTAATAACCATGCCCCTGGTTGGGGAAATGGATGGCTGGGCCCTGGGCCTGGAAGTAAAAAAAATCCACTCCGACCTGCCGGTTATTCTCCTTACCCATAATCTTAAAACCGTTTATCCTCAGGCGACCGGAGACGGACAGGGTATTGACAACATATTTGTCTGGTCAATAGACCCTGACCTGCTGCTGGCCATTGTCAAGAGTGTTGAGGATTCCCGCAACGCAGCCCATGATACGGCCCTGGCCCATGTGCCCATCCTGCTCATGGTCGATGATTCTCCCCTTTACCGCTCAAATTTTCTTCCACTGCTTTACCGGGAGGTAGTGCGCCAGACCCAGGCCGTGCTTGATGACAGTCTGAACGCTGAACATCGGCTGTTAAAAATGCGGGCCAGACCGAAAATACTGGTGGCTGAAGATTACGAGGAGGCCCTGGATATTTATCAGCAGTATCAACAATTTATTATCGGCATTATTTCTGATGTCCGTTTTCCTCATGCTGAAAGCATGTCTGACCAGGCCGGTTTTGAGCTCCTGCGGTTTGTCCGCCGGGAGATTCCCGACCTGCCTCTTTTAATGTTAAGTTCAGATCCCGGCAATCGCCGGCAGGCTGAAGCAATTCCGGCTGTGTTTCTAGATAAAAATTCAGCAAATCCGGCTGAACAGATTCACCATTTTTTCCTGAAACATCTTGGTTTTGGCGATTTTGTCTTTCGCTTGCCTGATGGCCGGGAGGTGAGCCGGGCTGTTAATTTTACTGATCTGGAGCGGAAACTGGCGGAAGTGCCGGCTGAATCATTGATGTACCATGCCCGGCTGAATCATTTTTCCACCTGGATTCTGGCCCGTTCCGAGGTTGATCTGGCGGCTCGGCTGCGCAAGGTCAAGGCTGATGATTTCCCTGATTCAGACGCGGTACGGCAATATCTGATCAGCCGTATTCATCATCTGCGCCGGGTAAGGCAGCAGGGAGTGGTTGTCCGTTTCCATCGGGATGAATATGATGCTGAAATAATGGATTTTGTCAAGATCGGTTCCGGCTCACTGGGTGGTAAGGCCCGGGGCCTGGCCTTTATTCGTAATTATCTACTCCGGATCGGAGAATTTAAACAAAATGATATTACAATTAAATTTCCCCAGACCCTGGTGATCAGTTCAGCCGGCTTTGCTGCCTTTATCGAAGAAAATTCACTTCATTACCTGAGCCGGGTGGATGGCGACGAGGTTATAACCCGCAGTTTTCTGGCCGCCCGTATGCCGGACTGGCTGCAACAAGATCTTGCTGTTTTTTTAAACCAGGTCAAGACGCCGCTGTCGGTACGCTCTTCCAGCCTGCTGGAAGATGCCCAGTTCCGGCCCTATGCCGGGCTTTATAAGACCTGGATGATCCCCAATAATCACCCTGATTTCGCCACCAGGCTTTCCCGTTTGATTCAGGCGGTAAAACTGGTCTATGCCTCCACTTTTTTTACCAGCCCCCGAGCCTTTTCCCGCCGGGGCGGCCGGACCGGCGACGACAGCATGGCCGTACTTATTCAACAGCTGGTGGGCCATTGCCGGGGTGATTATTTTTATCCGGCCATTTCCGGGGTGGCCCAGTCTTATAATTTTTATCCGGTGGGGCCCATGCAACCGGAAGACGGCATTGTCCATATCGGCCTGGGATTCGGCAAGACCGTGGTCGAGGGTGAAAGCAGTCTGCGTTTTTCACCGCGCTATCCCAGGGTGCTGCCCCAGTTTTCCACGGTGGCCGACACCCTGAAAAACTCCCAGCGCTATTTTTACGCCCTGAAAATGGCGGATACCGGCACTTTCACCTTTAAGAGTAAAAATCTGACCAAAAGAGAGTTGAACGCGGCGGAAAAAGAGCTTCCGGTACAGATGCTTACCAGCACCTATATCCCGGCCGAAGAACGAATTCGCGATGGTTCCTTTCCCGGCCCCAGGGTCTTGACCTTTGCCCCGATTTTAAAATATCAGCATCCCCTGCCCGAGTTGCTGACCCGTTTGCTCGAAGTAGGGCATAAAGGCATGGGAGCTGCGGTTGAGATTGAATTCGCGGTTGAAATGGAGGCTGACCCGGCGGATTTTAATTTTTACTTTCTCCAGATCAGGCCCATGGTGGCCGGGGCTGGAAGGCTCGAGGTAAAAATAACCGCAGAGGATGAAACCAGGGCATTTTGTCGTTCCCGTCAGGCCCTGGGCCATGGTCTGCTGGAGTTAGCTGATGTGCTTTATGTCAGGCCGGAAAATTTCAATCCTCGGGATACCAACCTGATTGCCGCAGAAATCAGCAGCTTCAACAGCAGGCTGGGCAATGAGCATCCCTATCTGTTGATCGGCCCCGGGCGCTGGGGCTCGGCTGATCCCTGGCTCGGTATTCCTGTGCAGTGGGCCGATATTGCCAATGTCGGGGCCATGGTGGAACTGCGTAATGACAAGCTCCGGGTGGATCCTTCCCAGGGCACCCATTTTTTTCATAACATAACCTCGCTGGGGATTCCCTATTTTACTGTTGATGAGGCCGTTGACCACTATGACCACCAATGGCTGGAAGGGCTGCCTGTCCAGGCGGAAACTGATTTTTTACGCCATATCAGGCTGGATAAGCCATTGCGGATTAAGGTTGACGGGCGCAGTTCGCTGGGAGTTATTTACTAATTTCAGGCATCGTAAACTATAATCGAAGAAGTGTAATATTTTGGCCAAGCAAAATGGGGTTTTTCATAGAATATCCGCCCTTGAAAAAAAGGACGACCGGGCAAACTTCTCAGAGCGCTACCCCCAACACATCTTCTTGATTTCCCCCCTTCTATGTAGTATTGTTTCTACATAATAAAAAGGAGACGATATGACCATTACCACAATTCCCAGTCGACAATTTAATCAGGATATAGGCAAGGCAAAAAAGGCTGCCAGGAAATGCCCTGTCATTATAACGGATCGTGGCCGGCCATCGTATGTGCTGTTGAGTATTGAGCAGTATCAAAAAATTAGTGGAAGTCAGGAAAATATTCTTGATCTTCTGGCTATGCCTGGCGTGGCTGAAGTTGATTTTGAACCCGATAATCTGGACGACGACATTTTTCAATCTGCGGATCTTTTTTAAATGTATTTACTTGACACCAACGTTATATCTGAATTACGTAAGGCAAAAACCGCAAAAATAGATAAAAATGTAGAGAAATGGGCAAAAAGAATCTCTTCTTCATCTTTGTTTTTATCGTCCATTACAATTTTGGAGCTGGAGTTGGGTATACTGCTAAAAGAAAGAAAGGATACTGTACAGGGAGGTATGCTCAGGGAATGGCTCAATGATTATGTCCTGCCTGTATTTTCAGAACGAATATTGATGGTTGACACAGCTGTAGCCAGACGTTGCGCTGCTTTACATGTGCCCGACCCCCGTCCCCGGCGGGATTCGCTTATCGCCGCCACAGCGCTTGTCCATGGAATGGTGGTTGTAACTCGAAATGTACGCGATTTTAAATATGCTGAGGTAAAATTACTTAATCCATGGGAGTGAAAATAGCTGTCAAACCTCTATCCTCTGACTTCTGTCCCCTGACTTCCGTCTTCTGAATCAAGGAGCCTACCATGACCGATATTCTCGAACTGATAAAAAATAAAGATCCACAGCAACATGAATTTCATCAGGCGGTAGATGAGGTGCTGGCCTCTGTCAGGCCGGTGCTTGACCGTAACCCTCAATATCGCCAGGAGGCGGTGCTGGCCCGGATAACCGAACCGGAACGGGTAGTTATGTTCCGGGTGGTCTGGATGGACGATCAGGAACAGGTCCAGGTCAATCGCGGTTTCCGGGTGGAGATGAACAGCGCTATCGGCCCTTACAAGGGCGGGTTGCGCTTCCACCCTTCGGTAAACCTGGGCATTATTAAATTTCTCGCCTTTGAACAGGTTTTCAAGAATTCTCTCACCACTCTGGCCATGGGCGGCGGCAAGGGCGGCAGCGATTTTAATCCCAAGGGTAAATCCGATAATGAAGTTATGCGCTTCTGTCAGAGTTTCATGACCGAGTTAAGCCGCCATATCGGCCCTGATACCGATATTCCGGCTGGTGACATTGGGGTAGGGGCCCGGGAAATCGGCTATCTGTTCGGCCAGTACAAACGGTTGCGCAATGAGTTTACCGGGGTGCTGACCGGGAAAAGTCTAAACTGGGGCGGCAGCCTGATTCGGCCTGAGGCCACTGGTTACGGCAGTGTCTATTTTGCCGCTGAAATGCTGGGGGCAAATAATGACACCCTGGAAGGTAAGACCTGCCTGGTCTCAGGCTCCGGAAATGTGGCTCAATATACTGTTGAAAAAATTCTGGATCTGGGCGGCAGGGTTATTACCCTCTCCGATTCATCCGGTTACATTTATGATGAAGAGGGTCTTGACCGCGACAAACTGGCCTGGATCATGGAATTGAAAAATATCAGGCGGGGACGGATTAAAGAGTATGTGGACGAATATCCCCAGGCCGTCTATACCCCGGTTGATCCGGGCCTGGACTACAATCCTCTCTGGAATCACAAGGCTGACTGCGCCTTTCCCAGCGCCACCCAGAATGAGATAAATGAAAAGGACGGGCAGCATCTGCTTGACAACGGGGTACGGCTGGTCTGCGAGGGGGCCAATATGCCCACTGTGCCGGCCGCAATTGATCTTTTTGTTGACAACAAACTGCTTTACGCGCCGGGCAAGGCGGCTAATGCCGGTGGAGTAGCGGTTTCCGGCCTGGAAATGGCCCAGAACAGCATGCGGCTCAGCTGGCCCCGGGAAGAGGTTGACGGCCGCCTGAAACATATTATGAAATCAATTCACCGTACCTGTCTTGACGCCTCGGCGGAATATGGGCACCAGGGTAATTATATGGCCGGTGCCAATATTGCGGGCTTTGTCAAGGTGGTTAATGCCATGCTCGATCAAGGGCTGGTCTGATTCAAAAAGGCCGGGACATTACTGCCAGCTGCCGACGTCGGCATCTTCCTTTTCCCCTCCGGGTTGGTTATCATTGCCATAGGAATAAATTTCCACCTCACTGTCATGTTCACCGGGATTCCGGTAGTGATACGGATTTCCCCAGGGATCTTCAGGCAGTCCCTTGGCCAGATACGGGCCATCCCATTTTTCATCGCCGGGGTTTACCACCAAGGCCTCAAGACCTTCCTGCCGGGAAGGATAATGGCCTACATCCAGGCGGTAGGAATCAAGGGCCGTCATCAGCATTTCAATCTGGGTTTTAGCGGTTTTCTGCTTGGCTGTGCCCAGTTTTTTGAACATTGCCGGGCCGACCAGCGAGGCCAGCAGACCGAGAATTACCATGACAATCATTAACTCAATCAGCGAAAATCCCTGCTGACCGACTTTAATTACCAATAATTTCTGCATAAATTTTTTCATTTCAGTTTCCACCTTCTATCTTCTGTCTTCTGGTTTCTGTCTTCTGAAATCGGTACACCGCCCGATTATGTTCCGTTAAATTTTTTGAAAAATAGTGACTGCCGTCATTGCGGGAAACAAAATAGAGATAATTTTCATCAGCCGGATGCAACACTGCGGCCAGGGCATCACGACCGGGATTACAGATAGGGCCTTTCGGCAATCCTTTTTGCCGATAAGTATTGTAGGGGGTAAGCTTTCGCAGATCCTTTCCGGTCAGGTTACCGTCAAATCTCTTCAGGCCGTAAATCACCGTGGGATCAGCCTGAAGATACATCCCCTTTTGCAGACGGTTCAAAAAAACAGCGGCAATGAGCGGGCGTTCCTCAGCCATCCCGGTTTCCTTTTCTACAATTGAAGCCAGGATAACCACCTGTTTTCTGGTCAATGAAGGCGGCTCAGGCAAAGCTTTAAGCAATTCATTATAAACCTGGTCAAAACGAGTTATCATCATTTTGATAACAGCTTCTTCATTCTGACTGCGGACAAAATGATAGGTGTCGGGAAACAGATATCCTTCAAGACTGTCTGCCTGTATACCGGTTTTCATTATGAAATTCCGATCAGTTACCAGATCCAGAAAACGGCTGTGATCAAGATGACATTTTTTCGCCAAAATATCACTAATCTGATATATATTTAATCCTTCCGGAATTGTAACGGGATGCAGAACAACATCTCCTGCGGCAAGTTTAACCAAAACCTGTTGCGGAGTTATCGGGCCGCAAAAAAAATATTCTCCCGCTTGCAGCCGCTGATCCACCCCCATCCTGCGAGCCAGCAGAGCAAACCTGATGTCCGGCCTGACTATTTCTCTCTCAACCAGCAGTTGTTGAATCAGATCCATGTTACTGCCGGGAGGAATTATAATTTCCGTCTTTTGTCCGACAACAAGCGGGCCTGCGTCATCAGCATAGCTCCAGAACCAGAAATAAGCTCCCAGAAAAACAATGACCTGAACACCAAGGGCATAAATTATCCACCAAAGCCACTTAAGCTTCTTTTTCGGCGGATTATCCCCTGCCGGCAGCTCTAAATCTTCCGCCATGACTTACGAGACAAACACCTTTGCCAGAACCTGATCAACATTTTTGACTGGAACAAACTTGATCTGATCCCGTAATTTTTTAGGAATTTCCCCTAAATCCTTCCGATTATGCTCAGGTATAATAACGGTTTTAATGTTGGCCCGCAAAGCGGCAAGGGCCTTTTCCTTCAGCCCGCCAATGGGCAGCACCCGGCCCCGCAGGGTAACCTCACCTGTCATGGCAATATCCGGCCTTACCTTTTTCCCTGAAAGGGCCGAAAACAAAGCGGTTACTATGGTAACCCCGGCAGAAGGCCCATCCTTGGGAATCGCCCCGGCCGGCACATGAATATGGACATCAACCTCATCAAAATAGTTCTCATCCAGGTCCAGCTTATGAAGCCGGGAACGGCAGACAGTTAAAGCTGCCTGGCCTGATTCCTTCATAACATCACCCAGCTGGCCGGTCATGGTGAGTCCGCCCTTGCCCTTTAAAAGCGACACTTCAACATAAAGAATTTCCCCTCCTACCTCGGTCCAGGCCAGGCCCGTAGCCAGACCGGGCTGATCAATGGTGTCAAGATCGGCATCGGGAAGCTGCTTGGGCGGCCCAAGATATTTGCTCAGAGTCCGGCTGGAAATGGAATAAGGGCCCCGACCTCCTTCAGCAATTTTCCGGGCAACCTTGCGGCATATTGTCCCAATCTCCCGCTCAAGATTTCGCAGTCCCGCTTCTCTGGTATAATGAGTAACCATCAGGCTTACAGTCTCGTCCGAAATTTTCAGATTTTTTTCCTGAATCCCGTTTTCCTTGATCTGCCGTGGCAGGAGATAGCGACGGGCAATAGCCACTTTTTCTTCCAGCATATAACCCGAAAGCTGAATAACTTCCATCCGGTCAAGCAGGGGCGAAGGTATAGTGTCCTGCATATTTGCCGTAGTAATAAACATTACCCTGGACAAGTCATAGGGCTGATTAAGGTAATGATCCGAAAATTCAAAATTCTGCTCAGGATCAAGCACCTCAAGCAGGGCTGAAGATGGATCACCCCGATAATCGGAACCTACCTTGTCAATTTCGTCCATCATAAAGACCGGATTATTGGATTTAACTGTTTTCAACCCCTGAATAATTCGGCCGGGCATGGCGCCGATATAGGTACGGCGATGACCGCGAATTTCAGCCTCGTCCCGCATGCCCCCCAGGGACATGCGATAAAATTTACGCCCTATGGCCCGGGCGATTGACTGTCCGAGCGAAGTTTTGCCAACCCCCGGAGGACCTACAAAGCAAAGAATCGGCCCCTTGGAGGATTTGTTTAATTTACGAACAGCCAGGTATTCAAGGATCCTTTCCTTGACCTTATCAAGGCCGTAATGGTCGGCATCCAACACCTTCCCGGCCTCCTTCAAATCGAGCTTGTCAGTGGTGCCTTTACGCCAGGGTATATCAATAATCCACTCCAGATAAGTACGGATAATAGATGCTTCTGAGGAGTCGGGATGCATCATGTCCAGCCTTTTCAACTGCTTAAGGCTTTCATCCCTGACCTTGGCCGGCATCCGCATCTTGGTCAGTTTTTCCCGCAGTTCATCAATTTCCTGAGTTTTATCATCAATATCACCCAGCTCTTTTTTCAAGGCCTGCAACTGTTCCCGGAGAAAATATTCCCGCTGAGTCCGCCCCATTTCCTCTTTGGCTTCAGACTGGATTTTAGCCTGCATGGTGGAAACTTCCAGCTCCTTATGGAGAAAATCAGCGACAAGTTTGAGCCGATCAACTGAATTAACTGTTTCCAGAACCGATTGCGATTCTTCAGTTTTCAGGCGCAGGTTTGAGACCACCAGATCAGCCAGACGGCCGGGATCGTCAATGTCATTTAGAATTATCATTAATTCTGATGACATAATACCCTTTAACGACAGAATTCTTTCCGTGTGCTCCCGCACGGTTCGCATCAATGCCTCAACTTCAACAGGGTCGCCCTCCCCCATTTCTTCCTCAATGATTGCAATTCGGGTTACAAAAAAAGGCTCATGCTGAACAATTTCTTCTATCCTGGCCTTCTGCATGGCCTGAACCAGCACCTTCAGCCGGCCATCAGGCAGCTTGAGAGTACGCATAATCATACAGACCATGCCCACCTTGTATACATCATCCGGGCCGGGATCATCAATTGCCGACTCCTTCTGGGTTACCAGCATAATGAGCTTTTCCTTGGCCAGGGCCTCCTCAATAGCCTCTACTGATGCGGAGCGTCCGACAAAAAGAGGAATAATCATATAATTAAAAACAACCACATCCCGTACTGCCATCATGGGCAGAACTTCTGGAATGTTTTTTTCTTCTATTTCGGAAAAACCACCCAATTCCTGGGTTAAGGAATCACTATCCACGTTGCCTCCGTGTATATTTTTAAAAATTTATCGTAACTGTTCAGCCGCACTTCATCTACACGCGATAAGTCTGTCTTACATAGCATTAGTATGCTGCGGCCGGCCTTAACACGCTCAGCTAAAGCATATCAGATCAGTTACAGGATAAGTACCTTTAAATTTAAGTCAAGATAAGCCTGAAAATAGTATTTCTTTTGTTAATTTTACAAAATAATTCTTGAACAAAAACAAAAATTACCACATATTACATATACAATCTAACTGACTGCCGATGACTGACTGCTCACTGCCCTGTTATATCCAGCTTCTCCCAAAAAAGTGATGGTACCTTGCAAATTGTAGTCGGCCGGCTGGTGTGGGAGACGTTACTATTATATATCTTAACCAGCAAATAAAACAGGAAAAATCAATGTTGACCCCAGAAGTTTTTTTGGATTATTCTTCCTTTGAGCACCGGGAGTTACTGAAAAACGGCAAATATGTCTGGGACAGCCTGAAAAATCTGCAGGAATATATGGCAGACCAAAACTACAATAATTTTACCGGGCTGCCGGATAATAATGAACCTTTAAGCAAAACAGTTGTCTACTATAACGACTCTCTGCTGCCGGCGGATGGATTAACTATTGAATTTGGTGACGCCACCAGGGGGAACCTGAAGATTTACCGCCAAAATGAATTACTGGAAGGAGCAAGCGTTATTTCAGCCGGCGCCGTTATCCAGGGCAACCAGCTGCAACTGGGCCGTTCTGTTTTAATTGAACCGGGAGCGTTGATAAAAACCCCGGCCATTATCGGCGACAATACGGAAATCCGCCAGGGCGCGTATCTTCGAGGCTACTGCCTGGTAGGAAAACGTTGCGTTGTCGGTCATGTTACCGAGGTTAAACACGCCATTTTTCTAGATGATGCAAAGGCTGGACATTTTGCTTATCTCGGCGACAGTATCCTGGGAAACCAGGTTAACCTGGGAGCAGGAACCAAGCTGGCTAATCTCCGTTTCACCAGTGGTGATGTCCAGGTAAGATGTGAAGGAAAATCTATCTCAACCGGTCTGCGAAAACTCGGGGCTATTCTGGGCGACCAGGTGCAGACCGGTTGTAATTCCGTAACAAATCCCGGCACAATTATGGGACGTAAAGCAATCCTGATGCCCAATACAACCGCGCCGTCAGGATTGCATAAGGCAAGTTCACTTATTCGCTGATGGTTTTAAATTTAACAATTTTACTAAAAGGAAAATCATTCATGAAAAAATTAACCCTGATCGGATTTTTTATCTTTCTCTGTCTGCCGGTAAACTTGTGCCTGGGAGCTGATGAGGCAACATCAGACAAAGTCCTGGCCCAGGTAGGAGACAAAACATTCACCAACAGCCGGCTTGAGGCAATGGCCCAGACCCTGCCCCCGCAACTCCAGGCAATGCTGGCCGGTAATCCGCAAATAAAAAAGGAACTTATTAACCGCTGGGTTGATATAACCATCCTGGTTATGGAAGCGGAAGCAATGGGACTTGATAAAGATAAAGAAATCCGCATGAAACTTGATGATCTGCGCAGCCGTGTTCTGGTAGACGCTCTGATTGACAAACGAATCACCAGGGCAACGTCTATTCCGGAAGCCGAAATCAAGGCTTACTATGACAGCCACCCAATGGAATTTGAAAAGGGTGAACAGATTAAGGCCCGGCATATCCTGATCAGAGTGGAACAAAACGCAGGCCCTGAAGCCGAGGCCAAGGCTAAAAAAACCATTGAGAAGCTGGCCGGGAAATTAAAAAACGGCGAATCATTTGCCACCCTGGCTAAGGATTATTCAGAAGATCCCGGTTCAAAAATCAATGGCGGAGATCTTGGTTTCTTTGGCCGGGGCCAGATGGTAAAAGAATTTGAAGAAGCTGCCTTTGCCACCAAGGTAAATGAAGTAAGTCCCCCGGTGCGTACGGCTTTCGGTTATCATCTGATACAGGTAAATGAGAAAAAAGCCCCAGGCAAGGTTCCCTTTGAGGAAGTGAAGAAAAAAATCGAAACAACTATGCTTGCCGACAAAAATCGTACTGCCTTAAATGATCTGGTCGGCGAATTGAAAAAAAAATACAAGGTTAAAATATATTGAGACAGACCTCAGGGTTAACTCAGGGCTCACTCAAAAACAAATGTAACTGGTCACAGGGCACCGCATATTCGGAGTCGAAGTTTATGCCCTGTTCTTAAGGGTGCTTACCTGCGCGATCAGCCTGTCTTGCATAGCACCAGTATGCTGCGCCAGTCTGATCACGGAAATCTCCGGCACCCTGCAACCAGTTACAAATACTGAGGTTTGCACTAATTAGGCGCTTACCCCATGAGTAGTTACCAAATAAACTTACATTTTGAGGTTTGTTGCAGTTCTCCCTTTAAAATGGGAAGTTATTTCTGGGTAAGCACTTATAGGTTAGCGCTTTTGCCGGCCATATCAAGATAGTTGTAGAGACCATAAAAAAACTCAATTACGAGTCCGACAGTAAGATAAATTCTGGCAACATTACTCCAGGGCAACCGTTCTTTGCTGATTTTACTGAACAGTGAAACAATAAGAATTGTCAGGCCGATAACATAAGGGGACACGTCCAGCAGATGTAGTCCGGTTGCCTGCAGGGAATTAAGCGGCTGATCCGGGTAATAGCGAAATATGCAGGCCAGATAAATCGCAGTAAGTAATATAAAATATATTATTTCCTTGCCTTTTGTCGCCACCGGCGTTTCTCCTTTAATATTGTCGGCACCCCATGAGCACGCGATCAGTCTGTCCTACGCAGCACGGGTTACGCGGAGTTTACAGCCCGAATGGACACCGGCCTGATCACGCACATCCGGAGCACTGCTGAACGGTTACACGGGCCCGATTTGCCGCCTCCGGCGAACTGTTACGAATGTGATTTTTAACCCATTAATTAAATCGAGAGTCATTATCTAACCTATTTTGCCCAAAAATAAAACAATGAATAATCCGACCAGCCTTCTCTTTCCTGATACCCTGATAACTGATGAATCAATGCGGCGTGAATTATTCTTTTTTGAGCAAATCATGTTTTATCAGCCAATTGAACAGGAACAGGAAAACCCAGAGAAAACAGAACAATTCTGTCATGGATACCCCCCTGCCCCTTTAAAAGAAGACCGGGAGCGTTTTACCCTGCTGCTCCAGGAATTAAAGGGACATGAAAAAGAATTTTATAACGGCATGCTGTCATCAATGAGCCTGGAATATCTTGAAAACCGGGACACTGAGACTACTCTTGAGCTGATAATGAACATGCAGGGCAAACCGGCGCCAAATAGAAAAAACAAAAAAACCGAGGAGGAAAAAATTCTCTGGCAGGCCAGATTAATGTTGAAGCTTGCGGAAATACGTCAGCAGGAAGATAGCGAAATTGATAAGGTTTTGAACTCAATTGCCGTAAAAGAAAAAAACCTTTTTAAGCAGATAAAAGGATCGGAAGAAACTACTGATGATTCAGCGGTTCCTCCCGGCATTATCCCGGCGCCAATCAAGGTTGAGCCGTTACTCAGGGCCTGGGGGCATCTTTTTCTGGTAGATGAGCAGCCGATCCGGATATTGAACACGACAAATGATGAGGCTGCGGCCATTCTTCTTGATGTTGATGAAACATTAGCCAAACAGGCGCCCAAAAAGCTCTCCAGTCTGCCTCTGCCCGAAATTAATATGCCTGAATTTGCCTCGAAACGAAAAACATTTCGCCGAGAGGCAGCCGCTGTTATTGACGAGATCGGCAAACTTTTTCACCAGGCAGCTGAAAACGGCGCTGAAGATGCAACCTGTCTTGAGCTTGAGCAGGCAGCCGCTGAATGGGCGGGAAAAATAGCTGAACAAGGCCTGAACTCCGGCAGGACGGCCCTGGACTTCTATTGCTGCAGCAACAGCATGGCTGATATTTTCTCTCACTTCTGCAAAACAAAAAACAAACGGAAACAAGGAAGTTGCCCTACCCATGCTCTGCTTGCGATTCGCAGAAAAATACAGTAATTACCGATAAGGATTGACCGTCAGCACCGGACAGGGAGACATTTTAACCACCTTTTCCGCCACACTGCCGAAGAGCAGCTTGTCAAGCCCCTTGTAACCGTGAGTGCCCATCACGATCATATCAATTTCCTTGTCTGCGGCATAATCAAGAATCTCTTGCGCCACATCACCAAGCAGAACTTCCGAATCAGCCTCTACTTCTTCTTTATTCACTGATTCTTCCATGAATAAGGCCATTCTTTTCCTGGAACTTTCAAAAATATCCTGTTCAAGTTCTGCTATGGACACATGCGGCACAAAAAAATCAGAATTAGTCTCAAAAAAAGATTGGGCGACAAAAATAACAATCAATTTAGCGGCAAACTTCCGGGCCAGCAAAACAGCATGTTCAACAATTTTTTCTGAATTTTCCGAGAAATCAATTGGTACCAGAATCTTTTTCACGTCCTTCATCATTTCCCCCTCCCAGTTTGTTAAATTTCAACGCCGAATCAGCCTTTTGATTTATATTCTAAGAATTTAATCCGATAATGTCGAGACTTCCTTTGATATAGGTCGCAAATTTACTCTATTCAATTGACTTTTGATATTGATACATTTACTGTAGCGGAAAAATACTGTTAAAATTACGTAACTGCTCACAGGGTACCGCATATTTCCGCGATCAGTCCGGCTTACGTATAACTAATACGCTGCGCCGACCTGATCACGAAAATCTACGGCACC
>JANTGB010000011.1 GCA_024763115.1 Desulfobulbaceae bacterium
GTAAGCCGCGCTCCCTTGCTGCCGATAGGCTCCTTGCATATCTGAACCAGCAGTTCCTGACCTTCCTTGAGCAGATCCTCAATGGACATGCCGGGAATTCGTTTGCGCAGCGATTCCGGGGCTTCCTGATCGGAACAGCAGGATGAGTCGCAGAGCTGGAGTTGTTTCTCAAAATTAACCTTGTCCACCCTGACATCATCAACATAAAGAAAACCGGTACGCTCCAGGCCGATATCGACAAAAGCAGCCTGCATGCCCGGCAGAACACGAACGACCTTGCCCAGGTAAACATTGCCCACCAGCCCCTTTTCACTGGGCCGTTCCATGTAAAATTCAACCAGATTGCCATATTCAATCAGGGCAATCCGCACTTCGTATGATGTCGCGTTTATTACCAGGTCACAAGCCACTTTGTTCTTATCCTTAAACTACAGGGTCTTCCGCCACCCATATTTTTTTTATTTTTATTTTGCCCACGCTTTCAGCGTCAAGATTACAAACCGCCTTAAGCAGTTCCAGAGGCTTGACCCCGGCCTTGCTTATTTCACTTTTTATGGTCAGGTTTATCTTTCCGGCCCGGCCCGGGGAAAAATCAACGACCTGGGGCCGACAATCAATTTTTCGTATTTTCTTTTTCCGGGTTACCTTAACAATAAATTCTTCTTTTGCCATAAAATCAGTAAAGTCCTTGGGACTTACCGCCTGGGGCGGAATCATTTCATAACAGGTTGTGATCCTCGCCGCTATATGGCGAGAGGAGGCCCGGCTTATATCAAGCACCTTGATTCCCAGGGGCAGCGAACGGTTAATTTTTTCAGCAAGCAAAGCAGGATCAGCCAGGGGCGTGTTAAGCTCCATCACCAGGTATTCGGCCAGGCTTTCCGTACCCAGGGGCAGTGCAGGGCTGAATGATACCCGGGGACTGGGATTAAATCCCCTGGAAAAGACAAGGTCAAGACCCAGACGGCGAAAGACCCGGAAAAAAACCTGGATCATTTCCAGATGGCTTAAAAATCTGCCCCGTCCCAGGCGGGAATAATTTAAGCGATAATAAATCCGGGCACCCGGCAGTGATGTATCTTTTCTTTCATCAACCTTGTCTTTTCTGCTGTCCGGCAGATCTTCCGGCGTAAATACAATGGGTTTTACGGTTTTAAAATCACAGAGCCCGCATTTCCGGCAGCCATGTACCCGGCAATCAGGAGTATATTCCTGTTTCAGCCCTTTTTCATATTCGCGACGGAAAAATTCCGGTTCAACCCCGACATCAAGATGCTGCCAGGGGAGAATTTCTGTAAAATCGCGTTGCCGCAGATAACCGTCAAGGTCAATCCCGCAATCATCCGCCGCCTCCTGCCACTTATTAAGAAAAAAATGCTCAGTCCAGCCGTCAAGACAGGCGCCTAGCTCCCAGGCCCGGACAATGACCGGAGCCAGTCGGCGGTCACCCCTGGACATTACTCCCTCCAGATAACTCTGGCGGGGATCGGACCAGCGGAGCCGCAGCCCCTTGTCAGCCAGTTTTTCCCTTAAAAAATCAATCCGGCTGAACCCCTCGTCAACACTGAGCTGACGCTGCCACTGAAAAGGCGTATGAGGTTTGGGAACAAAGGTTCCGGCGCTGACCGTAATCTTTCGTCCGCCGCCCCTGCCCATCCTCAAAGCCTTGTAAGCCAGTTCCGGGATGGCGGCCAGGTCTTCTTCCGTTTCCGTGGGCAGGCCGAACATGAAATAAAACTTTATCAGCTTCCAGCCCAGGGCAAAAGCGCTCTTGCAGCCGGCCAGCAGATCTTCTTCTGTGATGCCCTTGTTGATTACCTGACGCAACCGGTCGCTTCCTGCCTCAGGGGCCACGGTAAAGCCGCTTTTCCTGACCCTTTTAATCTGTTCCATTATCTCCGGGGTCAGGGTTCCCACCCGCATGGAGGGCAGGGAAACAGAAACCTGTTGCCGGACAAAATAATCCATCAGGCGCACCAGCAGGCCGGAGAGACAGGAATAATCGCCGGTGGAAAGCGAGAGCAGGGCCAGTTCCTCAAAACCGCTCTGCTCAATTCCGCTGATTGCCCGTTTAATGATCCATTCAGGATCACGCTCCCGCACCGGCCGATATATTATCCCGGCCTGACAGAAACGACATCCCCTGGTGCAGCCCCTGGCAATTTCAATGCCCAGGCGATCATGAACAATGCGGTTTAGCGGGGTTAAAGGGGGATTGAAGCTCGAAAATTTATTAAGATCAGCAAGAACACGCCGCCGCACCAGGGGATGCCCCGGCTCCATTCCCAGAAATACATCGTCATCGTCATAACGGGGCTCGAAAAGAGAAGGAACATATACCCCGCTGATCTTGCTTAAACGGCTGAGCAGTTCTTTTCTGCTTAATCCCTGCCGGCCGGCCGCAGCAACCAGATCAATAATTTCCAGCACAGCTTCTTCGCCGTCGCCCAGGAGGATGGCGTCAAAAAAATCAGCCACCGGTTCAGGATGAAAGGCGCAGGGGCCGCCGCCGATTACCAGGGGATCATCTTCATTTCGTTCCGCCGCAAAAAAAGCAAGGCCGCCGAGATCAAGCAGGGTAAGAATATTGGTATAGCACAATTCATAGGGCAGGGTAATGCCCAGGATGTCAAAATCTCCGACCGGACGACGGGACTCAAGGGCGCAGAAAGGTTTTTTTTCGTGGCGGAGAAAATCGGCAAAATCCGTATCCGGGGTATAAATCCGGTCAGCCAGCAGGTCGGCACGGTCATTAATGATATGGTAGAGAATCTGCAGGCCCTGGTGAGACATGCCGATTTCGTAAAGATCCGGAAAGGCGAGAAGTGTTCGTACCCTGGCTTTATCCCAGTTCTTATGGGCCGCGTTAAACTCGTTGCCGGTATAACGGCTCGGCTTTCTGACCTGGGCTGAAAAATCGTCATCCAGTCCTGCTTCGCTGCTGCTCATGGTACCATAATCCTTTTAAAGCCGGCAGGCAGACGACAGGAAAATTCTTCGGTTCCAAGGTTAATGTCCAGCAGCCGGTCCGTCAGTTTTATCTGCATGGAACTGTTATGGACAAGAGATTTAATCTCGATTCTGCCCGGCAGGGAACAGGGCGGGGCAGTATAATTGTCATAATAAATATTCATTATAATTTCATCCTGCTGATCAATTAGCAGATATTGCCTGATAACTCTGGCCTGAGGATCAAAAAGGATAAGGCTTTCGGCCCCATTTTCCCCGGCCCTCAGTCGCAACCAATAGTCCTGTGTCTCCTCATCCCGGCTGACTGTCATAATTTTGAAAACTCCGGGCCAAAGCCGGCCGGTGAGCCGGTAAAAGGTAAAACCCGGCTGAAAACCATCCGGGGCATATTTGCGAAAAGTTTCACCATAAACATCACCCTGATAGCCTGTGGCCTCAGGCACTGACAGATAATGGAAAAACTCGCCATCCGTCACCAGGACAACAAGGGGCTGGCCCAGAGGATTAACGCCGACAAACTTCAGGAAGGAGGGAGCCATGGCCTGGAGGTAACCATTAATCATGCCCTTATGAAAAAACGATTTGAACTCGACTGCGGCTTGAGCGTCAATACAGGAAGGACATCGGCCCTGTTCACGGATCATGGCCTTAAAGGAAGAAACCACATCGCTGGTTTTTTCCGGCGAAATTTCAACAGTTTCCGGCAAGGAAGCACAGCCGCCCAGCATTATCAGCAGGAAAAGAAGGGCGCTAATTTTTTTCACGGCTGGCAATTCCGGCAATTTTCTTTTTGATCTTTTCCTTTTGCTCCTCATCCCGGCAGAGAGTAAGCGACCGGTTATAGACCTCCAGAGCCTTTTTCATATCGCCCAGGCCGACATAGGCATCGCCCAGATGTTCATTAATAGTGGGATCATCACCTTGCCGGGCCACAGCCTCTTTTAACTCTTCCACGGCCTTGCCATATTTTTTCATTTTATAATAGACCCAGCCCAGGCTGTCGCGAATATAGCCGTCATCCGGTTTAAGCATAACCGCCCTGCTTACATAATCCAAGGCCTTGTCAAGATTTATCCCCTTGTCAGCCCAGGTATAGCCCACATAATTAAGGGCGGAAGGATCATCCGGGGATAATTCGAGAACCTTTTCCATTCGGGTAAGAGCACCATCAATATCACCGATACGGTCAAGAAAAAGTCCATACTCAAACAGTACTTCTGGCTCATCAGGAAAATCCCGGCAGGCCTGTTTGAAGATATTATCAGCCTTGTCAAGCTCATTGTCATGGCGATACAGAGCGGCAAGGATAAAATAAAAATCAGCTCTCCGGGTGGTTTCATTATTGATCATTTCAAGCAATAATTTTTTTGCGGCAGCCGGATCATCCTCCATCATCCTGACTTGCAGGGCCACGCTGTTAGTAAAAATTTCCGAATCAGGCGAAATACGTTTCAACGCCTTTAAGGCCTCATCTTTTCGGCCTGAGTCATAATAGGCCAGAGCAAGCAGGGAATAAACTTCATCCGGACAGTCATCATCTTCCAGCATCAATTTGAAATGCTTAATAGCCTCCTCTTCTTTTCCCTGGTCAAGCAGGATACGGCCAATAGTCATATCCAGGGCCTGATGGTCAACCCTGATATCACGCAAGGCCATAAGCTGGGCCAGGGATTCATCAATCTTTTTCTGCCGGAGATAGAGACGGGCCAGCTGCTCCATTGCCGTTTCATTGGCAGGATCATTTTCCAGAATACGTAAGTAAACATTTTCGCCGTCATCTATCCGTTTACGGCTGATATAAAAACCAGCCAGTTCAAAGGCCAGCTGGTTTGACCAGCGAAGATCCAGGGCCTTTTCATAGGCTGAGAATGATTTTTCAAAAAAACGCAGTTCATGATAAAGCTTGGCCAGATAGGTATATGCCATAAATGAGTCAGGATCAAGGTCGACCAGTTTTTCCAGGACCTTGATGGCCTGTGAATAATTATGCTGTCGGGCATAGAGCGAACCCAGCATAAGCAGAGTATGAGGATCATCCGGCGCAATTTTGAGAATTTCCAGATAGGTCTTGATCGCCTCCGGATTATTGTCCATGGCCCCGTAAAAACCGGCAAGCAATGAACGATAATTAATATTGTCGGAATTACGGGCGATAATTTTTTCAAGTTCAGCCACAGCCTGCTCTTTTTTACCGATGTTCATCAGCAGCATGGCCAGTTTAACTGCAACTTCATCAGCTGTAGGGTCACAGACAATGGCTTTTTCATATGCTTCTCTGGCTGCTGCGTAATCGCCCTCAAGCTCAGCGGTCCGACCCCATAAAAAGTAAGAATAGGAACAGGCCGTATCAATTGACTCAGTACCGGGTTCAGCGGCTTGCAGCGAAACAGGATCGGCCGACCGCGAAGCGCAGGCCGAAGATATTGCCGATAGAAAGCAGAGCAGGATAATGATTTTATTCATGAAATAATGCAAACAGACCTCGGTGTCTTTTCCTGGAATATTTTTAACTGTTCACAGGGCACCGCATACTTCCGCTATCAGCCCGGCTTACGTATGACTACTACGCTGCGCCGACCTGATCACGAAAATTTCGACCCCCTGTAAACAGTTACAATTACCGGGGTTAGCGTAGTTAGTATGCTTACCCCGTGAGTAGTTACACTTATTGATATGTGATAAACTCGGAAAAATTTTCAACTTACCATGAAGCGCATGAAGGGTATTAAGAATTGTAAACTGTTCAGAAGAAAGAAGCAAAAAAATAATCATCCCCGGATTACTTCTCGAATCCGTTCATCAAGGTCAAGAACATCGCGGGGAATAATATGTACAGGACAATGCAGACGTTCATCGCTGCACAGGCCGAGAATCAGAATATTAAGATGCTCAATATAAGCCTTGTTCAAACGGGCCTTGCCTTCTTCCGGAACCAGGGGAATGGCAGGTTGGACAACAGCAAGATCATGGAATACCTCATTGGTCACCATAAAGCAGTAATCAAGATATTTTTCCAGTTCAGCAAAGTCAACTTGAGTGTTACCCTGGATATCGCCCAAGGTATAGGCCATCATGTCAATAGGAGTACGGTCGGTAATAAAATTGCTGTCTTCTTTCTGCCAGATCTTGAGAGCCTCGGCCACAATTTCATGCTGAATCCACAGTCTGGTGGCAAAATCCATTTCAGCGGCCGGATCAAGATTATGGGCGGCAAACACTTTACCGGTTGTTGTTTTGACCAGGGCAATCCCTCTGGTTTCGGCAACCAGGGTCGCCAGGGTAGTCTTGCCCGTGCGATGACTGCCGCACAACCCGATCCCCCGAGCTGTCATTGCCGACTCCTGCGGTTAAGGGCAATTTCTTCAGCCAGGCTTATTGCAGATGTCAGGCTGGCCGGGTCGGCTATCCCCTGACCGGCAATATCATAAGCTGTGCCGTGGTCAACCGAGGTTCTGACAATGGGCAGTCCGAAAGTCACGTTTACTCCGTCGGAAAAATGAATAAGTTTAAACGGGATCAGTCCCTGATCATGATACATGCAGACCACGGCATCAAAATGACCGGCTGCCGCCTTGACAAAAACCGTATCAGGCGGAAAAGGGCCGTAAACCTCACAGCCTGCTGCCCGGGCCTCGGCAATTGCCGGTTGAATAATTTTTATTTCTTCATCCCCGAACATCCCGTCTTCCCCGGCATGAGGATTAAGCGCGGCCACCGCCAGGCAAGGAGTTTTGATAGCAAAATCATCCCTGAGAGTCCGAAAAGTGGCTGAAATCATTTTAGTTATTTTTCCCCGGCTCAGCAGTCCGGCCACCTGTTTGAGTCCGACATGAATGGTCGCCAGGGTAACCCGCAGGCGGGAACCGGCCAGCATCATGCCGTATTCCGAGGTTTGACAAAGATCAGCCAGCATTTCGGTATGACCGGGATAATTATAGCCTGCCTCATTAAGACTTGACTTGGCTATGGGGCAGGTCGTCATGGCTCCAGCCTTGCCGTGCCGGAGCAGATGAACTGCGGTTTCAATATAGGAAGCCATGGCCCGCCCGGTTAAACGATTCGGCCTGCCCCAGGCAAGGGCGGCAACGTCAAGGGCGGAATCATCCGGGGTGAAAATCGGTATGGTACCGGGAGTTGTTTTATCTCCGGGCTGCCAGGGGATTATATCTGCTGCTATATTTAACTGTCCGGCGCACCAGTCAAGTACTCCTGCGTCGCCGATAACCACCTGGGAACCGGTATTCCCTGAATTTTTTTCCCTGAAATATTTGAGAATAATCTCCGGGCCGATTCCCACCGGACACCCCATGGTAATGAGGGTTAATTTTGAGAGGTGTTCCGGCATATCTAAATAATTACGATTTTTCAAAAAAATTAATCAGCTGAGATCAAAAGCGTTTCTAATCAGTTCTATTTTTTCCTCAGCCCCGACAACAATGCCGACCACATCAAATCGAGCCTCCTGACCATGGAAGGCATTATGACTGATATATTCCTGAGCTACTCTGGCCAGCTGGTACTGCTTGTGAAAGGTTATCGCCTCAAAAGGATGGCCGAATTTTTTGCTGCCCCTGGTTTTTACCTCGACAAAAACCAGAACCCCGCCATCCCTGGCAATAATATCAATTTCACCGGTTCTTGTCCGGTAATTGCGGGTAAGAATATGGTAGCCCTTTTTTTCCAGAAACCGGCAGGCAAGTTCCTCCCCCTTTCGGCCCAGGGCCTGTCTTTTCCAGGTCATTCGCCTTTTACCACCAACTCTCGCACTCCCTTGAAAGTTCGGCGATGAATTTTACAGGGGCCCAGTTTCTTAACAAGTTGCCGATGAAGCGCGGTTGGATATCCCTTATGGCGATCAAAATGATATTCTGGAAACTGTTTGTGATATTGAATCATAAGCCGGTCACGGCTGACTTTGGCAATAATCGATGCAGCGGCAATGGAGGCGCTTTTTGCTTCACCCCTGACCAGAGTCTGTTGGGGTAAAGGCAGGGGAACCTGAAACTTTCCATCAACCAGAAGATAGTCGGCTGGACGACTCAGGGCCTGAATCGCCCGTTTCATAGCCAGCAGCGAGGCCTGAAGAATATTGATCCGGTCGATCTCAGCCGGGGTGGCCCGGCCCACGCCAATAGGAATATTCATTTCCTGTAAAACAACAAAAAGCTTTTCCCTTGTCCTGGGAGAAAGCTTTTTGGAATCTTTAAAATGCTCGTACCGGCAATCTCTCGGCAAAATTACTGCGCCGGCAACCACGGGCCCGGCCAGGGGCCCGCGCCCTGCCTCATCAACCCCGGCCACTGCCTCATAACCCCGGTCGGCCAGTCCCAGCTCAAAATCAAACGTTCCCGGCCGTACAGGTTTAAATAAAGACATGCCAAGGCTTTAGAAACTAGTTAATTCATCCGTTTTTCCCGAATCCTGGCTGCCTTGCCACGCAGGTTACGGAGATAATACAACCTGGAACGGCGAACTTTACCCTGGGTAACAAGCTCAATTTTTTCAATTCTGGGCGAATGGGTGGGAAAGGTCTTTTCCACTCCAACACCGTGGGAGATTTTTCTCACCGTGAAACTTGCGCCCATGGTGCCTCTTTTCCGGCGGATAACCACGCCCTGGAATATCTGCACCCTTTCCTTGGCGCCCTCAATAATGCGGATATGAACCTTAACGGTATCACCGGGACGAAAATCCGGTACGTCATAACGCATATTCTCTTTTTCAATCTGTTCTATAATGCTCATCGTAAAAAACTCCTGTTTTGCCAATATATTAAAACTTAGTAACTGCTCACAGGGCACCGAATCTTTCCGCGTCCAGCCCGTCTTACTTATGACTAATATGCTGCCCCGACCTGATCACGAAAATCTCCGGCACCCTGTAAGCAGTTACAATTACTGGAGTTAGCTTAGTTAGGATGCTTACCCCGTGAGTAGTTACCTGATCTTGATGTCTCGCTTTGCTCGCTTATCGGCTCCTCAATCAGACCTGCAAAGTTCCAGTTACCGCTTTACGTCCTCTGTCTTCCGGCTTCCGCCTGCCCCCCTCTCAATCTGTCAAGAACAATAGCAACAGCGGAACGGACGGAAAGATGATTATAGTCACCAACACCATAAATCGGAGGTAAAATACCATCCATCATATCCAGCACCTCAGTTGTCAGGCCCCAGCCGGTGCCGAAAAATATTAAAAAATTCTCCCCTTTCTCCAGTTGCTTCCTGACTGTGGAGTATGAACGGGAAACATTTTGTTTTCCGGCGCAGGTAGCAAGCAGAACCGGATTCAATTTTGCTGTTTCAGCAAGCAGGGTAGCAATATCGTCAACCACCCGAATCAGGGATAAGGCCACTTTCCGATCAGGATTATAACGGCTTCCATGCCCGGTCAGCCAGTGATCCACAATTTCCCGCACCAGTATCTGTTGATCCTGAAAAGGAGTTACAATATGATAACAGCCGACCCCGAAAGTCTTTGCCGCCCTGGCAATATCATGAATATCCAGATTGGTTACGGCTGAGCCGATGGTTTCCTGATTTTTATTACAGACCGGATAATGAACCAGAACCAAATCTATTCTGCCGCCGTTTATCTGCGCGTCCAAGCCACTCCACCATTACAGCAAACCATTTTTTTTAAGAATTTTTTTCTCCTCAATACTGAATGTCATGGTCTTCAGGAGATCCGGCCTTTTCTCTTTTGTCTTTGCGACCGCTGCCAGCAGCCTGTATTCGGCTATGGCCTGATGATCGCCGGACAAGAGAACATCAGGAACCTTTTGTCCGGCAAATTCCCGCGGCCTGGTATATTGCGGATACTTTAAGCCTCCCCGGCTGAAGGTATCAAGGCGGGCGGAATCATTACATCCTAAAACTCCGGGCAGCAGACGGGTAACGGCATCAATTATTACCAGGGCTGCCGGTTCTCCACCAGTGAGAATGTAATCGCCAAGGGAAATTTCATCATCAATATAACTCTGTATCCGCTCGTCAATTCCTTCATATCGACCGCAGAGCAAGATCAGATGATCCAGTTCAGCCAGTTCTCCGGCAACCTGTTGCTTAAATCGGCGTCCCTGGGGAGTTAAAAATATAACCCGCCCATGATCCTTCTCCTTCCGGGCCTGATTAATTGCCCGGACAACAGGTTCCGGCTTCATGACCATGCCCTCGCCCCCGCCAAAGGGACGGTCATCCGTCATACTGTGTTTGTCGGTTGCAAATGAGCGGATATCCGTAACCGCTACTTCAATAATTCCGTCCTGAACAGCTCGCCTGATCATGCCCTCCCGGAGAGGAGAAGTAAGAAAATCAGGAAAAATTGTCAGAACATTAAATCGCAAAATTTAATTATTTATCTCAAGCAGTCCCGGAGGCGGATCCACCACGACCTTTCCCGCTTCATAATCGATTTTTATTATAAATTCGTTAACTGCCGGAATCATATATTCACGCCCCTTGCCGGTAATCACCAGAATATCATGAGCGCCGCCGGCCAGCAGATTAGTTACAACCCCCAGTTGCCGACCATTTTCCAAGGCAACCTGCATTCCCTTTAAATCATGCCAGTAATATTCATCTTCAGCAAGATCCGGCAATTCATCTATCCTGGCCCATACTTCATATCCTGCCAGAAGCTCCGACTCGTTACGGTTTTGAATTTCATCAAGAGCAACGATGGCCGTTTTTTTTTGAACCCTGCTGTGACTGACCCGGTATAAGGCCTCATCCTGATTATCCGGAGCAACCAGCAGCAAATCAGTAAACAGAGAAAAATTAAACGGATCACCGGAAAAGGGTATAATTTTTACTTCTCCCTTCAGCCCGTGCGGTTTAACCACCCGTCCCACCAGAATATAATCAGGTTCTTCTGCTCTGGACATGATCTGTTAATGACGGTAAAAAAAGGAGAGACCGCATGAAGCCTAATCAACTATTTCCAGTCGAGCCCGTTTATTATCCTTGCCGGCAGCGGCAGACAACAGGGAACGAATAGCCCGGGCGGTTCTACCCTGCTTGCCGATTACCTTGCCTAAATCAACCTTGGCCACCCGCAACTCAATGAATATGGTGTCATCTTCTTCCGACTCCCTGACATCAACTGCATCCGGTTCATCAACCAGGGTCTCGGCAATATATTCAACAAGCTCTTTCATCTATTGTTCGACAGCCTTTCCATAACCGGCCATCAGGCTTTTAACCGTATCAGATGGTTTTGCGCCCTTATCAAGCCAGCCCTGCAGTTTATCCTGATGTATATTAACCTCAACCGGATCCTTTAATGGATCGTAAGTGCCGACAATATCGAGAAATTTACCATCCCGGGGCGATTCGGAATTTGTCGCCACGATGCGATAAAAAGGTTTCTTTTTCCTGCCATGTCTGGTCAGACGTATACGTACAGCCATATATCTGTAATCCTCCTGAAAAAAAATAAATTTTTTGGTAACTGTTAATAATATCTACAACGCATCAGCGAAAAAGTCCCTTGGGCCTTTTTCGCCGTTTTTTGCCGGAACCACCAAATCCGCCCGGCTTACGGCCTTTCATTTTTTTCATCATTTTTACCATTTCGGCATAACTCTTGATGACCTTGTTCACATCCTGAACCGTGGTGCCGCTACCTTTAGCTATCCGCTGCCTCCGGCTGGCATTAATCATTTGATATTTACGTCTTTCCTTAAGGGTCATGGACTGGATAACAGCTTCAATCTTAACCAGTTCCCGATCATCCGGTTTAGGCATATTTTTCAGCTGTTTCATCTTGTTAATGCCGGGAATCATGGACATAATCTGTTCCAGGCTACCCATTTTCTTAATCTGCCTGATCTGATCCAGAAAATCATCCAGGGTAAAGGCGTTTTTGTTGATTTTCTTGACAAGTTTGTCGGCTTTCTTCTTGTCAACAACCTCTTCCGCCTTTTCAATCAGGGTAAGGATATCACCCATTCCGAGAATACGGGAAGCCAGCCGGTCAGGATGAAAAATCTCCAGGGCGTCAAGGCTTTCACCAGTTCCGACAAACTTGATGGGGCGATTGGTAACTTTTTTAATGGAAAGAGCCGCTCCACCCCGGGCATCACCTTCCATCTTGGTGAGCACAACCCCGGTTATGGCCAGATCCTGATTAAATTTATCAGCAACGGTTACTGCGTCCTGGCCGGTCATGGCATCAGCGACAAAGAGAATTTCCGCCAGATCTACCGCAGCCTTGATATTGGTCAACTCCGCCATCAATTTTTCATCTACATGGAGACGACCGGCCGTATCAATAATCAGGGTATCATAATGATTGGCCTTAGCGGCCATAACCGCGTTCCGACAAATTGTAACCGGATCCTGCTCGGCCTGGGACGGATGAACCGGCACATCAATACTTTTACCCAGCACTTTAAGCTGTTCAATTGCCGCAGGTCGATAAACATCAGCCGGTACCAGATATACCTTGCGACCCTGCTTTTTAAGCATCCCGGCCAGCTTTCCGGATGTTGTCGTCTTGCCGGATCCCTGCAGACCGGCCATCATTATAATGACCGGAGGCTTACCAGTAAGATTCAGGGGTTCCGCCTTGCCCCCGAGAAGTTCTATTAATTCTTCATGAACAATCTTTACGACCTGCTGCCCCGGCGACAGGCTGTCAAGCACTTCATGCCCCACTGCCCGTTTCGAGATAGAAGAGACAAACTCCTTAACTACCTTAAAATTAACATCCGCTTCCAGCAGAGCCATACGAACTTCCCGCAATGACTCCTGAATATTGGCCTCCGATAATTTGCCGTGGCCACGCAGGTTTTTAAAAACTTTATTTAAGCGGTCGGAAAGATTTTCAAACATTTTATACCCAGCAACACTTCCGTCTTTATTTCAAAGAAGAGGAGTGATTAAAAACTATTTATTGCGGCTTAAGAAACTGGTTAAGATAATTTGATATAAAGACAATGTCAAGAAATAGAAAAAGGTTTTGTATTTATTGTAGGAATAACAGAGAAATGGTATTATAATCGACAGATACAGCATACGGAGTCTCACATCGTTCGTTTATCTCTTTTAATTACATTTTTGTTAACTAATCCTTTAAAGTGGAAAAAGCCTAAATAAATATGAAATCCCAGACATCTATCTCAAAAAAATGGTTCCTGTTGATCCTTATTGCCCTCCCCCTGCTTACCCTTAATATCTGGGAAAATCATTCGCCGGTCTCGGCCAAGACTCAGGATACATACAAAAACCTCGAAACTTTTTCCAATGTTTTGAGCCTGATTCAAAAAAATTATGTTGAAGAGGTGAACACCGAGAAAGTTATCCAGGGCGCAATCAAGGGAATGCTAACCACCCTTGATCCACATTCATCCTTTATGAAACCTGATGATTTTAAAGAATTACAGATTGAAACAAAGGGCAGTTTCAGCGGTATCGGCATTGAAATAACCATAAAAGATAATATGCTGACCGTGGTTTCCCCCATTGAAGGCACTCCGGCTTTCAAGGAAGGCCTGAAGGCAAATGATAAAATCGTTAAAATAGAAGACGAACCTACCAAGGACTTAACTCTGATGGAGGCAGTCAAAAAACTGCGGGGTCCTAAAGGCACAAAAGTAACGATTTCTATTCATCGCGAAGGCTGGCATGAGCTCAAGGAAGTTACAATTGTCCGCAATGTTATTCCTCTTATCAGCGTAAAATCAAAAATTCTTGAGCCGGGATACGGTTATATAAGAATTAATAATTTCCAGGCCAAGACAACCACTGAGTTCAAAAAGAATCTTAAACAGCTGGAAAAAGAGGACAAGCTTAAGGGCCTGGTTTTCGATCTGCGCAATAATCCCGGCGGCCTGCTTGACCAGGCAGTAAAAATTTCCGATATTTTTATTGATTCGGGTATGATTGTCTTTACCAAGGGGCGAATCAAGGAACAGAATATGGAGTTCAAAGCTCATTCCAACAGCAAAAAATATAAATTCCCCATCATTGTCCTGGTGAATGAAGGAAGCGCCAGCGCCTCGGAAATCGTCGCCGGTGCCCTGCAGGATCATAAACGGGCCATTATTCTCGGGGCTCAGACCTTTGGCAAGGGTTCGGTGCAAACCGTTATTCCCATGCAGGACGGCTCCGGGCTGCGCCTGACAACTGCGCGTTATTATACGCCCAGCGGCAGATCAATCCAGGCCACCGGAATTACCCCGGATATTCTGGTAGAATCTAAATTTTTAGACGAAAAAGATTTAGAAGAGGCAAAAAAAGAGAAAAAACCCCATTATCTGCGGGAAAGTGATCTGAAACACCATATCACCAACGGCAAGGAAGAAAAAAGCAAAAACAGTGATAAAATAAAGGATAGTGACAAAACAGGAACAAAAGATAAAGAAAGTCTCAGAGAGCAGGAAAAAAATGAAAAAAAAGCCGGGATAAGAGAGGAAATTGAAAGAGATTATCAGCTTAAGCAGGCGCTGATGCTCTTAAAAAGTTTGAACATTTATCAACAGCTGGCTATTGATAAATAGTGATCCGTTCCAGCCTGCCCCTTACTTCAGGCTGGGGGCGATACCCTGTTATCCTGATCTGTCGTAATTGCATCCCTCCGCCCCACTGCCGGATGACATTGCTGGAAGATTTTTCTTTTATCTGAAGTCAATGACTGTGGCATACGCCTGATCAATGCCTTACTTCCTGGTGACCGCCTGTGTTTTCCATCGACCTTACATTCATTTTAAAATAAGTAGTTTTGCGTATTGTTTTGTCTAGAATTATAGGTTAAATTACTTAGTTCATTTTTTGTTTGTACTTTGTGTGCTATTGTTATCAATTAGTAACTATTCAGGGTAACTGCTCACAGGGCACCGCATATTTCCGCGATCAGCCCGGCTTACGTATGACTAATACGCTGCGCCGACCTTATCACGAAAATCTACAGCACCCTGTAACCAGTTACAATTACAGGGGGGTAGCGAAGTTAGGACGCTTACCCCATGAGTAGTAACTATTCAGGTAGGGTGAAAAACCGCCCCAACCACCGACCTGTAACTGTTCAGATATGCTTTAGCTGTGCGTGATAAGGCCGGCGCAGCATACTGATGCTATGTAAGACTGACTTATCGCGTAAAGATGAAGTGCAGCTGAACAGTTACAAATATTTAAATTACAAGAAAAGGAGGAAATAATGGCTCTTGATCCAACCAAACATGCTGACTGGGAAATCGCCGAAGAAGCGGAATCCCGCATGAAAACAGTGTACGAGCTGGGCGAGGCCCTGGGACTTGAAAAGGAAGAACTCCTGCCCCATGGCCATTATGTCGCAAAACTCGATTATCGTATGATCCTTAATCGTTTAAAGGATAAGCCGGACGGAAAATATATTGACGTAACGGCAATCTCGCCTACTCCATTAGGTGAAGGTAAAAGTACCTGCGCCATGGGCCTGGTTCAGGGCCTGGGTAAAAGGAACAAGAGCGTTATCGGCGCTATCCGTCAGCCTTCCGGCGGCCCGACAATGAATATCAAGGGCAGCGCTGCCGGTGGCGGCCTGGCCCAGTGTATTCCTCTGACTCCTTTTTCTTTAGGCTTGACCGGGGACATCAATGCAATCATGAATGCCCATAACCTGGGAATGGTGGCTCTTACCTCCAGGATGCAACATGAGAACAATTACACTGACGAACAGCTGGCTCTGCGTAACCTGAAAAGGCTTGATATTCATCCGAAAAAGGTTGAGTTCGGCTGGATCATGGATTATTGCGCCCAGGCCCTGCGTAATATCACCATCGGCCTTGGCGGCAAGATGGACGGCATGACCATGCAGTCAAAATTTGCCATTGCCGTCAGTTCCGAGATCATGGCCATCCTGGCTGTTGCCACTGATCTTAAAGATATGCGGGAAAGGATCGGCAAGATTGTTGTCGCCTATAACAAGCAGGATAAACCAATTACCACGGCGGATCTTGAAGTTGACGGCGCCATGACCGCCTGGATGGTTGAGGCTCTTAATCCCAATCTGATGCAGACCCTGGAAGGTCAGCCGGTTGTGGTTCATGCCGGGCCTTTCGCCAATATCGCCATTGGTCAGTCTTCGGTTATTGCCGACCGTGTTGCTCTTAAATTAGCTGATTATAATGTTACCGAGAGCGGTTTCGGCGCTGATATCGGTTTTGAAAAATTCTGGAACCTCAAGTGCCGTTACAGCGGCCTGAAACCAAACTGCGCTGTTGTGGTTGCCACTATCCGCGCACTGAAATGTCATGGCGGCGCACCCATCCCGGTACCAGGCAAACCCATGCCTGAAGAGTATGGTTCCGAGAATGTCGGCTGGGTTGAGGAAGGCTGCAAGAACCTTGTCCATCATATTGAAACCGTTAAAAAGGCCGGCATTAATCCGGTTGTCTGTATTAATGCCTTTTATACTGATACTGATGATGAAATTGCCGCTGTTCGCCGGATCAGCGAGGCTGCCGGTGCTCGGGCCGCTCTGTCGCGCCATTGGGAGCATGGTGGCGACGGCGCTCTTGAATTTGCCGATGCGGTTGTTGATGCCTGTGAAGAACCCAATGACTTTAAATTCCTCTATGACCTTGACACCCCGCTCAGTAAACGCATTGAGCTGATTGCCAAAGAGGTTTACGGCGCTGACGGCGTGAGCTACAGCCCCGAGGCACAAGGCAAGCTGAAACGGATGGAAGCTGACCCGGATCTGAAGGAAATGGGCACCTGCATGGTTAAAACCCATCTTTCCCTGTCCCATGATCCGAAATTAAAAGGGGTGCCCACCGGTTGGACTCTACCCATCCGCGATATCCTGACCTACAAGGGCGCAGGCTTTGTTGTGCCGGTTGCCGGGGCTATCAGCCTGATGCCTGGTACTGCCTCTGATCCTGCCTATCGTCGTATTGATGTTGATGTCAACACCGGCAAGGTTAAAGGTGTCTTCTAAAGTTTAATGAAAACTGCTCACAGGGTGCCGAATCTTTCCGCAGGACGGTCGGCTCACGTTTGAATAATATGCTACGCCGTGTAACTGTTCACCAGGGCACCAAATTTACGATAACCTTCACTCCTGTAAGTGTTTACCAGTGCCTTAGATTCGTTCGTTTGGGACTTCGAAGCATA
>JANTGB010000012.1 GCA_024763115.1 Desulfobulbaceae bacterium
TACCCTTCTCTACCCCTTTAAATGTTCGGATAGTGCCCCATATTTGTTCGTTTCGGCGTGTTCACTATAGTATACTATGTGAATCACGCCTAAACGGACGAAGGTGGGGTGCTAGCCGAATATTTACGAGGTTAAGGAATTTTTTCTTTCCTGGTTGAATAGTTACCTTATTTCTTTACCATCTTTGCCGAAATACCATAGCGCTTCATCTTATCATAAAGCGCAGTTTTACCGACATGGAGCTGTTGCGAAGTTTTCTGAACATTACCATTATTATTTTCCAGAAAACTCTTAATCATATCCCGTTCAAAATCAGCCATAACCTCTTTTAATGAGCTTTCAGCAACCTTATTGCCCATTTCCTTAAAATAATCTCCTTTGACATTTTCAGTGGGATTTACATCAAAAAATAATTCCTGCTCAGTAACAATGTTGTTTTTGGCCATGAGAACGGCTCGCTGAATAACATTTTCCAACTCACGTACATTGCCCGGCCAGTCATGAAGCAGCAGACGATTTATAATTTTATCCGGCAGAAAATCTATATCCTTCTTAAAAGCCTGACGATAACGGCGGACAAAATGAGTGGCTAGATCAACGACATCTTCTTTTCTATCCCGCAGGGGAGGAATTAAAATGTTAATAATATTCAAACGATAGTATAAATCAAGTCGAAAAACCCCATCCTGAACAGCCTGGGCCAGATCAACATTGGTTGCGGCAATAACTCTGACATCAACCTTAACCGGCTGATTGCCGCCGACCCGAATAATTTCTCCATTCTGCAGAACCCGTAATAATGAGGCTTGCATTTTGGGACTGATATCGCCTATTTCATCAAGAAATATTGTGCCTCCGTCAACAATCTCAAACTTGCCTTTTTTCCTGCCACCGGCCCCGGTAAAGGCTCCTTTCTCATAGCCGAACAGATCACTTTCCAGTAAATTATCATTAATTGTATTGCAATTTACCTTAAGAAAAGGCTTGTCCAGGCGACTGCTGCTGTTTCTCACCAGATTTGCCACCAGCTCCTTACCCGTGCCTGATTCACCGGCAATCAAAATCGTTGCATCCGAATCAGCTACCTGGAAAATTATTTCCCGCAATTCCTGCATCTTGCGACTGGAGCCGATCATTTCTTCCGGCTGACCGGTTTTTCTAAGCTGATTTTTTAATAAATTTATCTGATGAGATAGCTCCTTTCTGGTCTTTTCACTTTCCTTTAACTCCGCAATCTTATTTCGCAGAATTTCTTCTATATTCGTATGAAAACTATCAATTTCCAGCTCATGCAGCTTTCTGTCCGTTATATCCCGCATAACCAGCATGATGAGCCGATCACCCATATAACCTTCAAAAGGGACATAACTGTATTCAACATCCACATCGCCGATTCTGGTTTCCACCAGTTCCTTATGTTTTTTCCCGCTGCCGCATAGCTGTACAGGACAGTTATTCCGACAACGATCTCCGGCCGAGCAGAAACTCTCTTTACATAACCTGTCGCAAAGATTTCCAAAAACTGAAACAGCACTGGGATTCATATACTCGATAACAAAATCTTCCCGGATCAGAACAACCATCTCCGGCATTATATCAAGCAAAGCCCGCCAGTTTCGCACCAGACGGTCTATTTCCTGCTTGGTTTTTCTAAGTTCGTTATTTAAACTCAATTTTTTACCCTACTTCCTGCCCACACCATAATAGATAAACCCGGCTTCCCGCATTTTTACAGGAGAATACACATTTCGTAAATCAACAAACACCGGCGCTTTCATCCGTACTTTTAATTCTTCAAAATCAAGGGCGCGATACTGATTCCACTCGGTAAACAACACCAGAACATCAGCATTTTCCGCTGCCTCATAACTGTTATCAACATAATTAAAATCAGGAAAATCTCGAGCCGCAGCCGCCATTCCCTGGGGATCATGAGCCTGAATCCGGGCTCCTTTTTCCAGCAGGGGCGGCAGAATAGTCAGGGCCGGAGAATCACGCAGATCATCTGTTTCCGGTTTAAAGGTAAGGCCAAGAACACCGATGGTTTTGCCGGCCTCATGGCCGCCCAGGGCATCTCGAATTTTTTTGACCATTCTGGCCTTCTGGGCTGCATTAATTTCAACTGCCGCTTCGACGGAACGAGTCGCAACCCCATTTTCCTGAGCAATCCTCAGCAGAGCCAGGGTATCCTTGGGAAAACAGGAACCGCCATAACCAGGCCCGGCATGCAGAAATTTTTTGCCGATCCGACCATCAAGCCCCACGCCCTTAGCCAGATCAATTACATCGGCGCCAACCTCTTCACAAATATTAGCCATCTCGTTAATAAAGGATATCTTTACCGACAAAAAGGCGTTCGCGGCGTACTTTATTAACTCGGCGGTTTCAAGATTAGTTATGACAAAGGGGATTGAGATTCGATAAAGAGGGTTGTAAATTTCCTTCATTATCTCAGCAGCCCGCTCCGAATCAGTACCCAGCACCACGCGATCCGGTCGCATAAAATCATTGATGGCCGCACCTTCCCGTAAAAATTCCGGATTAGACACCACGTCAAAATCAGCCGCAAAATTTTCTTCACGTATCACCCTGGCAACCTGACCGGCCGTGCCCACCGGAACCGTGCTCTTGTCGATTACCACGGTATAATCCTGCAGATGAGGGGCCAGATCCCGGGCTGCCGCGTAAATATAGGTTAAATCAGCATATCCGTCACCCCGGCGCGAGGTGGGTGTGCCCACTGCAATAAACACTGCCTGAGCCCGGGATACGCACTCGTTCAGATCAGTAGCAAAGGAAAGCCGCCCCTCCCTGACATTTTTGGCCACCAGCTCATCCAGACCCGGCTCGTAAATAGGAATTTCACCGGCAAGCAATCGCTTGATTTTATCTTCATCTTTATCCATGCAGATAATCTTGTGGCCGAACTCCGCCAGGCATGCCCCTGTCACCAGGCCGACATAGCCTGTGCCTATCATGGTTATTTTCATCTTATTCCCTTATTTATGATGAACTCGTAAAAAGTCTTAACTCACCATGAAGATAATGAAGAGCTTGAAGTTACCATACTGATCTCACGTTTTTCTTTTCTTCGTGTCCTTCATGCGCTTCATGGTAAAATAAATTTTTACGAAACAATCATTTGTAAGATTGACGATACCATTCAACAAACTTACCCAGCCCTTCCTCAATGGAAGTAGTCGGCTTGAACCCGACATCAGCCACCAGGTCATCAACATTGGCATAGGTAGCAGGCACATCGCCATTCTGCATGGGCAAGAGATTCTTTTTAGCCTTTTTCCCCAGACAATCTTCCAGCACCTCGATAAAACGCATTAAATCTTCCTGCTGATTATTGCCGATATTATAAATATGATAAGGACAGTAACTGGTGGCCGGGTCAGCCTTTTCCCTGTCCCATTCCGGATCCGCTAGAGGAACATGATGAATTACCCGCACCACTCCTTCAATTATATCATCAATATAGGTAAAATCGCGCTTCATTTTTCCATGATTAAAAACATTTATCGGCTCATCAGCCAGAATAGCCCTGGTAAAAAGAAAATAGGCCATGTCAGGTCGACCCCAGGGGCCGTATACGGTAAAAAAACGTAAGCCGGTTGTGGCCAGGCCATAAAGATGGCTGTAAGCATGGGCCATCAGTTCATTTGATTTTTTGGTGGCCGCGTAAAGAGAAACAGGATGATCGACATTATCATGGACGGAAAAAGGCATTTTTGTATTGCCGCCGTAGACGGAACTGGAAGAGGCAAAAACCAGATGCCTGACATTATTATGGCGACAGCCCTCAAGAATATTAACAAAACCAACCACATTGCTGTCTACATAGGAATGGGGATTTTCCAGGGAATAACGCACTCCGGCCTGGGCCGCCAGGTTAACCACGACATCAAAGGAATGCTGCTTGAAAAGTTTGGTCATTGCCGGACGGTCAGCCATGTCGAGCTTGACAAAGGTGAAACCTTTCCGGGGCAGTAGTAGGTCAAGACGAGCCTGTTTCAAGGCAGGATCATAATAATCATTTAAGTTATCAATTCCTACCACCTCAATATTATCCGCCAGCAACCGCCGGGCCAGGAAAAAACCAATGAAACCGGCGGCCCCGGTTATAAGTATTTTTTTAATCTGCATCTTTCTCCAATGGGTAGGTAAGCGGACTAATTTTAACCGGATTACCTTAAATGTTCGATATACCAGGCCGCCGCCTGATCAAGACCGGCACGAACAGAGAATTGCGGTTCATATCCCAGCAGATTTTTCGCCTTGCTGATATCGGCCAGAGAATGACGGACATCACCGGGACGAAAATCATGATATTCCGGTTCCTGCTTTGCAGCCTCTTTAACCACCTCGGCAACCCGTTCCCGAATCAGTAAAAACAACTCGTTTAAGCTCGTCCGTTCGCCAAAGGCAACATTATACACCTGATTCAGAGCTGCTTCATCAAAACTAACTGCCGCCAGCAGGTTAGCCTGCACACAATTATCAATATAGCAGAAATCGCGGCTGGTTTCTCCGTCACCATTAATAAAAAGCTCTTCTCCCCTGATAAGAGCGGCGAACCATTTCGGCATAACAGCGGCATAGGCTCCGTTAGGATCCTGCCGACGCCCGAATATATTGAAATAGCGCAGGCCAATACATTTAAATCCGTAAGTCCGGGCAAAAACATCAGCATAAAGTTCGTTAACATATTTTGTTACGGCATAGGGCGACAGGGGCCGGCCTATTTTATCCTCTTCCTTGGGCAGGCCGGGATGATCGCCATAGGTGGAACTTGAAGCAGCATAGACAAAACGTTTTACTTCAGCGTCCCGGGCTGCAACCAGCATATTAAGAAACCCGCTTAAATTATTTTCATTGGTCAAAATAGGATCATCAATAGAGCGCGGCACTGACCCCAGGGCTGCCTGATGAAGAACATAATCAATTCCGGCACAGGCACTACGGCAATCAGCAAGTTTGCGGATATCAGCCTCAACAAAGGAAAAACGCTGCCACTGATCTTTGCCGACAAGCTCCCGTACCTGATCCAGATTATGCTGAAAACCGGTGGAAAAATTATCCAGCCCCACTACCTGCTGATTTAATTTCAACAAAGTTTCCAGCAGATTTGAGCCGATAAATCCGGCCACCCCGGTAACCAGCCATCTGGCCGGTGATTTTTTCAGTTCATCCTGTAATTTTTCATACTTTGTTGCCATTATAATCTCCAGAATCCTACTCCGGTTGCCCTTACCTCAGCCATATCCAGAGCTGATTTTACATCAATCAGGCAGCCGCCCCGGGCCAGTAAATCGGTAAAATCAGTCAACGATCGGGCCAGATATTCCCGATGAGGCACAGCCAGAATCATAGCGTCAAGCTCTGCCATCTCGTCAAGTTCACATAAATCAATATCATAAAATCTTTTCGCCTCATCCCTGTCGGCCCGGGCATCATGCACCAGGACATTAACCCCGTAAGTGCGCAGTTCCGTAATAATATCAATAACCCTGGAATTACGCAGATCAGGACAATTCTCCTTAAAGGTCAGACCCAGAACGCCTACCTTGCCTTGCTGGATATTAAGCCCCCCGGACAGCATAAGCTTAACGGTTTTTTCAGCAATAAATTTACCCATGCCATCGTTAATCCGCCGACCGGAAAGAATAACTTCCGGGTGATAGCCTGTGGTTTCAGCCCGGTAAGTCAGATAATAGGGATCAACCCCGATACAGTGCCCCCCGACCAGTCCCGGTCGAAAGGGGAGAAAATTCCACTTGGTTCCGGCGGCTTCAAGAACATTCAAGGTATCAATATCAAGGCGGTCAAAAATAACCGCCAATTCATTCATCAGGGCAATATTCAAATCACGCTGGGTATTTTCTATAACCTTGGCGGCTTCCGCCTCCCTGATACTTGCAGCCCGATAAACTCCGGCAGTAATTATCGCAGCGTAAAGCTCAGCCACCTGGTCTGCGGTTTCTTTAATATCTCCGGAAACCACTTTAACGATTTTGGTCAGGGTATGTTCCTTGTCACCGGGATTAATCCTTTCCGGCGAATAGCCGACAAAAAAATCCTTTTTCCAGGTAAGGCCTGATTCTCTTTCCAGAATCGGCACACACACCTCTTCGGTAACTCCGGGATAGACAGTTGACTCGAAAATTACGATAGCGCCTTTTTTTAAATTCCGGCCCACGGTTTCCGTTGCCTTTTTCACCGGAGTCAGATCAGGCTGACGGGCAGAATCAATGGGAGTCGGCACCGCGACAATAACATAATCCCCTTCAGCTATCCGGGCCGGGTCAGCAGTATAGGTTATATGTGGGGCAGCCTTGAATTCCTCCTCCGAGACCTCGCAGTTTGGGTCATAACCTTTTTTATAACCGGCAATCGCCTCTTTTTTTATATCAAAACCAATGGTGGAAAACCTGCGGCCAAAGGTTACGGCCAGGGGCAGGCCCACATAACCAAGACCGACAACAGCTATTGTTTTATTCATTATATCTGCTCCTTTCAGCCAACCCGCCATTTCGCGGTTGCCGCCAATCCTTCCTGGAGAGAAAATTTAAGCTTAAATCCCAGCTCCTCCCCGGCCTTATCATAAATAAGGCAGCTCCTGGTCAAGTCGCCGGGCCGGCCTGCGCCTGTTTCATAAGCAAGCAGATCATCATTTAACTCAGGACGCAGATTTTTCAGGGCCTTAAAAACTTCGTTAAACAAATCCGCAGTATGGGTTTCCTTACAGGTGCCTATATTATAGGCCTGCTTACTGCCCTTATCAATGGCCAGCATATTGGCCTGGACAATATCACCGACATAGCAATAATCCCTGGTCATGCCCCGAGGCTCATCCGGGAAATGATAAACTGCGCATTTCTGCCCGGCCAGCAGACGATCCATGAATACCGCTACCACTCCGGCCTCGCCATGGGGAATCTGCCGGGGGCCATAGACATTGGCGTAACGCAAAATCGTATAATCCAGATCATACTGATGATTATAAAAGGCCAGGTACTGTTCCGAAACCGACTTTGTAATGGCGTAAGGCGAAAGGGGCAGGGGCGGAGATTTTTCCGAGGTGGGAAACTCTTCGGCCTCACCATAAATGGCCCCGCCCGAGGAGATAAAAATTACCTTTTTTACCCCGTTATCTCTGGATGCCTCCAACAGGTTGACAAAACCTTTCACATTAACATCTGCGTCAAAAAGAGGATCTTCAACCGAAGCCGGAACCGACATCTGGGCGGCGTGATGATTGACAAGATCAAATTTTTCCCTGGCAAAGACCTTGGCAACTTCCGGTGAACGAATATCGAGCAGGTAAAATTTCGCCCTGGGATTAAGATTCTCCCATTTCCCGCTGAACAGATTGTCAATAATAACTACTTCGTGGCCGGCCTCAAGATAAGCGTCAACCACGTTTGAGCCGATAAACCCGGCTCCGCCGGTTACCAGAATTTTCATAATATTCCCTGATGATTAGATTTACAGGCACATCCCACACTATTCGCTTGTCTAACAGTTAATATGTAAGACAGACTGTTTGAGCGCAGATGAAGTGCAGCTGAACAGTTACCCTAATTTTTTATATAAGCTGGTTCTAAATTCTTAATCATTGGATAATGTTTTACATTAAGTGTTTTTAATTGTGCATTTATTGAACTGCAGGTAGCGGCAATAACGGCATCAGCCAGGCCGATACCATGAGATTTTCCAAAGTCACGTTTATATATCCCGCCTATTCTTGCAATTTCCGCAGTTACAGGAGCGACTTCAAAAAGCGATATAAAATCATCTAAAACTGCTAATTCTTTTTTACCTTTTACTCCAACATAAAGTTCTGCAACCACAACCGCTGATATAATTATCTGGGAAGACCTGATATGAATAAAATCAATAGCCTGATGATAACCTCGCAAAAAGTCGATTAAAACATCTGTGTCAGGAAGAAAGATCTTTGCCATTCTTATCCTCTGTCCCACCCTGAACGTGTTACCTCAAAATCAGGAATATCCAAACGATTTTTCCAAATACCTGCAGTGTTACGCAATACAACCTCTCGCCGTTCCCGGCTTGCCTGTTCAATGAGTTGATCAATTGCCTCTCGAATGAGTTCGCTTTGTTTTTTACCTTTGCTTTTTGACAGCAATGAAAGTTCAAAACGCTGTTGGTCTGTTAAATAAATTTGAGTTCTTACCATAGCTCACCTCTTTGTGATGTATACATTGTGTATATACATCACAAAGGTTTTTGTCAATCCTGACGCCTTATCAAAAACAATTTTATGCCGCTTTATTCAACCGTAACCGATTTTGCCAGATTACGGGGCTGATCCACATCACAGCCCCGCAGACAGGCAATCTGGTAAGAGAGCAGCTGCAAAGGAATAACATAAAGAATGGGATTTAACTCTTCATGGATAATTGGCAGATAAACAGCATAATCGGCGATTTCCGCTAAAGCCTCATCCCCCTCGCTGCCCACCAGAATCATCCGGCCATGGCGGGCCTTCACCTCCTGGACATTGGAAATAACCTTGCCGTAAACCCCGTCCCTGGGGACAAGAGCCAGCACCGGCATATCCCGATCAATCAAGGCAATGGGCCCATGCTTTAATTCTCCGGCTGCATAGCCTTCGGCATGAATATAGGAAATTTCCTTTAATTTAAGCGCTCCTTCCAGGGCAATGGGGAAATTTTCTCCCCGGCCCAGGTAGAGAAAATCCCGGCTGCGGGAAAATTCCTCAGCCAGTCCGTCCATATCCTGCTGCAGGCGGGACAGTTCCTTTTCAATAATCGGCGGCAGTTCCACCAGGGCCCGGCAAAATTCAATTCTCTTTGCCTGGTTAATAGTTTCCAGTTCCTGGCCCAGGTAAAGAGTAAGAAGAAAAAGAGCGGTAAGCTGACTGGTAAAGGCCTTGGTTGAAGCCACCCCTATTTCCGGCCCGGCATGGGTATAAATTGTCCCGTCCGACTCCCTGGTTATCGTACTGCCCACAACATTACAAATCGAAATAATCCTTGAGCCGAGTTTTTGGGCCAGACGCAGGCCGGCTAAGGTATCAGCGGTTTCCCCGGACTGGGAAATGGGAATTACCAGCACCTCAGGCCCCAGCAGCAGGCGGCGATAACGAAATTCCGAGGCAATATCCACTTCCACCGGAATGCCGACCCATTTTTCCAGCCAATATTTTGCGACCAGGGCCGCGTGCCAGGAAGTGCCGCAGGCCAACAGAAAAATACGACGAAGACCGCGCAATTTATCCCTGCTCAGGCCGATTTCCGGCAGATTTATTGCGCCGGTCTCCGGATCAAGCCGGCCCCGGAAGGTATTTAAAACAGCCAGAGGCTGTTCATAAATTTCCTTAAGCATGAAATGGCGGTAACCCGCCTTTTCCGCCATGGACGCGTTCCAGTCAATGGTCTGAATTTCCTTTTCCAGGGGAAGGCCGTCAGCCAGAGTCATAACCTGCAGTTCTCCGGCCTTGAGAATTGCCATTTCCTGATCTTCAAGAAAAATAATGTTCCTGGTATAGGGTAGCAGGGCCGGAATATCCGAGGCCATGAAACATCCCCGTCCCTCCTGGATGCCGAGGACAAGAGGGCTCTGGTTCCGGGCCGCCACCAGCATGTCGGGCCGGCCTGTCCACATGACGCCGAGCGCAAAGGAACCATCCACCTCCCTGACTGCGGAGCGCACGGCAGCAGCCAGATCACCGTCCAGATGTTCTTCAATAAGATGGGCCAGCACCTCGGTGTCGGTCTGGGAGGTAAAAACATGGCCCCTGGCCGTCAATTCCCGGCGCAGGGTCTGAAAATTTTCAATAATGCCGTTATGAACAACCACCAGATCACCGCTGCAGTCACTGTGGGGATGGGCATTGGCCTCGGATGGCGGGCCATGGGTGGCCCAGCGGGTATGGCCGAGACCAATATGGCCGGCACCGTCATCAACCTCTTCCATCAGTTCTTCAAGATTGACCAGTTTACCCTCGCAACGATGTTTCCGCAGTTTATTATCCTGCAGATAAACAAGTCCGGCGGAATCATACCCCCGGTACTCCAGCCGTTTCAGGCCTTCAATAATAATGGGGACTACTTTTCTCGGCCCGACGTATCCGACGATTCCACACATATTAACCTCGATTAATTGGGAATTAACTACTTATCCAGGACGCGAAACCCGCAACCTGAATTTGAACCAATCAGCGGCTCGTAATCACTTCTCACCTGGCACCCTTCTGAAACAACACGGTCTTAATTGTCTGAAAGACTACCCATAAATCCATGAGCAGGGTCATGTTCTTGATATAATAGAGATCATATTCAAGTTTACGTAATGCATCCTCTTCCGAGGCGCCATAGGGATAACAAATCTGGGCCCAGCCGGTTATTCCCGGTTTGGCCGTGTGACGGAGGGCATAATAGGGGATATTTTTTACCAGTTGCTCAACAAAAACAGGACGTTCGGGTCGCGGACCGACAAAACTCATCTCCCCTTTCAGGACATTCCACATCTGGGGAATTTCATCAATTCGCACCTTACGGATAAAGCCGCCAAAACGGGTAACCCTGGTATCATTATTCATGGCCCAGACCGGGCCGTCCTTTTCAGCATCACTGCGCATGGAACGAAACTTGATAACCCGAAAAATGCGGCCATGCTCGCCAACCCTCTCCTGGGTATAAAAAATCGTCCCCGGTGATTCAATTTTTATAATCAAGGCACTGGAAATGGTTATGGGCAGGGAAATAATGATGCCGAAAATAGAAAGAAAAATATCGGCAATCCTTTTTAATAAATAGTTTAAACGGCTGATCCTGAAACCACTGGAAAAAATAATCCAGGCCGGATTAACCCGGCCCACCAGAATCTTGCCGGTTACCTCTTCATAAAAGCTGATCCCCTTGTCAATCCTGATCCCTTTCAGTTTACAGGCCAAAAGCTCTTCAATGGGCGTCTTACCTCGCCGGTCATCAAGGGCGACAATGATTCTTTCAACCTTATATTTCCGGCAGATTTCCTCCATTTTCTTCACATCAGAAAAAAACGGCGCTCTTGCTGAACTTATGACTGATTCATCACCACCGATATAGGCGACAATCTTATAACCGGAATCTCTCTTATTTTCAATTTCTCCGGTAATATCCGCAGCCAAAGGGCCGGAACCGACAATAAGAACCGGCTGGGTAAAAAGTCGCCGTTCCAAGGCGTGATGATAAAAAAAACGCCAGATAAAAACAGAAACGCAGATGGCAACATAACCTGTCCAGAAAATTTTGGCGGAAATCATAATTGTCGGCAATATATAGTAAATTATTCCCAGGACAATACAACCTGTGCCAAATGCCTGAGCCGTACGGGCCACCAGCTCGGATGCCGGGATATCGGCACTTAAATCATAAAGATCAAAAAAGTAGAGACATAGCTGAAAGGTAACGGTAACCAGCAGGGCGCGCAGGCCAAAAAAACCCATTTCTCCGCTTAACAGCACAGGACGCTTAAAAAAATAATATACCATGCTTACTGCCAGGAAAATCAACACTCCTTCGCCCAGAAAAAAGAAAACATTTCGGGCCGGATAATATCTTTTGAGAATATAGGGCATATTACCTGTTACGATAGATCAATAATGTTCCGCATAATATTTATAATAACCTTCTTTTTTCATTCCAGTGTCAAGTATCGTCATTTTAAAGGCGTTAAAAACAACACCTATTATCTTTTCCTTACCTATCTGGTCAACCAGCTGCTTGACCTGTTCCCGGCCCGGCCCGCCCCAGCGGACAACAAGAATCACCCCGTCGACATGCTGAGCCAATACTGCGGTTTCCGAGGCTGCCTGCACAGGTGGACTGTCCAGGAGGATAAAACGATCCTGGTAACGATTAACCACTTCATCAATCATGGCTGTCATCCTGGCAGAAGAAAGAAGTTCGGAAGGATTACCCGGCGGTGGCCCGGCGGGAATAAGGGTCAGCCTCTTCAGGCCGGTCTGGACAATAAGTGAAGAAAGATTAACCCCGTCACGGAGATAATTAACCAGCCCCTTGTCATTATCCCGACCAAAAAATCCGGCCATTGACGGACGCCGCAGATCACAGTCGACAATAAGGGCATATTGATCAACCCCCTGGGCCATTATGCCTCCCAGGTTGGCACAGACAAAACTCTTACCCTCTGCCTGCGAGGCGCTGACCACCAGAATGCTCCGGGCCGGCATCCCCTCTGAGGGGTGGATAATTCTGGTTCTTAAACGGCGGAAACTCTCCAGGACATCCGGGTAATTACCGGTCAGGGCAGCCAGGCGCTCATCCCAGTTGCCGGGGCAGGACTCCTCAATAATTTCCCGGGGAGCAGGTTCCGCTTTTTTTTCAGGAGATTCCCCTTCAACCTCAGCAACAGTATTATCCTGCTGTTCTGCCTGAACCTCTGATTCTTTTTCAATCCCGGACTTTGCCAGAGCCTTGAATACCTTTCCCAACGAGAACTCCCCTAATTATAATTTCAGCCAGGCTACTCGAATTTCCTGTCCCTTACTTGTCAATTCCACTCCCTGTCCCCCGACTTCCGTCTTCCGGCCTCTGACTTCCGCCCCCTGACTTCCGGCCTCTTTCTTCTGAAAACTAAACCAGCCGGCCAGTAGAGCGCTAATTAAAAGCAGTAAAACTAAAATCCACTGCAACCATTTACCTTTTTGCCCTACCTGTTCAAACAGGGCAATTTTTTTCTCTCCGGGAATACGCAATTCCTCTACACAATCCCTGACAATATCAACCGTAATTCGCGGTTTACTTTCCGCAAACCCACTGATCAGGGCATGATCACATAAGATATTAATCAGCCTTGGTGTTCCGCCGCTTTCCAGATGAATCAGATCCACGGCCTCGGCCGAGAAAAGATCAAGACGCCGAGCCCCGGCTTTACGCAGGCGAAACAAAATATAATTTCTGGTTTCCTGGTTGGTAAAAGGATAAAGATGAAAACGAATCCCGATTCTCTGCCGCAAGGGCAAAAGACGTTCATGGGCCAGCCTGTCGTTAAGTTCAGGCTGACCAACCAGAAAAATGCTCATTACTCTGGTCTCTTCACCGTCCTGATTGGAAAGCAGCCGGATCTCCTCGAGTAAATCAATGGAAACGACATGGGCCTCGTCGACAATTAACAGAACCTGCTCACTTTCTTTCCGGCATCGGCGGAGGAATTCAGTAAAAATTAAAAAAAATTTCGCCTTGTTTCCATCATACTCCGGCAAACCATAACTTGAGGACAGAAAATAATAAAAATCATCCGGGGTCAGGGCCGGATTAACAATAAGACAGATATGAATTGCAGCATCTAACGACTTTACCAGGAGCTGGAGCAATGTTGTCTTGCCGGTTCCCACATCTCCGGTCAGAAGCAGAAAAGCCTTTCCGGAGATAACCCCGTAGCGCAATATAGCCAGAGCCTCCTGGTGAGCCTCACTCATGTAAACCACCCGGGGATCGGAAGTCAGATCAAAAGGCTTTCTGTCAAGACCATAATATCCGGTATACATTGTCTATAAAACGATCGCCTCTTTCCGCCAGAAATAGATAAACAGACCGCATATCGCCAGAGTGGAAAGGATTAACAGCGCTGTCCATAGATAAGTTTTTATTTTTTCCCGTTTTATTTCCTCAGCAGTATTGATAAGAGGAATGGCGCAGGCCAGGGGCAGGCCTAGATATTTTTCCAGATCCTCCGGCTCCTTGAAAGAGGTATCCAGAAGTTCAAGGCCAAAGGCAATGCCACCGCCCAGTCCCAGTCCCAGACCGACAGCAAGCAACATAATTTTTTTAAAATCAGGTTTAAACGGCTTTTCCGGAAAATGGGCCGGGTCTATTATCTTAAACTGGCTGCCCTTCTGCCGTTTTTCCAGGTTTTCCGCAGACTCAGCCTCAAGATTTCGGGCTACAAGTAATTGATAATGATTATGAAGCTGCTCATAATCACGGGTCAGCGCGGCCCATTCCGCCTCCCTGATCGGAGCGGCTTCTATCCATTTTTTATACTGTTCTATCTGCTCATTAATTTTCTTTCTGCCTTTACGCAACAGGTCAATCTGTCTTTGCAGATCTTTAAGTTGCATCTGCATCTGCTCCAATTGAGAATCACCATAATGTTCCTGAACAGTAGCTGACTCCGCTCCTTTTTCATCTTTGGCGGAAGAAGTCCCGGCCGGCTGCTCTGCTTCCATTTTTTTTATCTGCTTATTTAGCCGCCTTACTTCAGGATGCCTGGCTGTATACCTGGTCAGCAGATCTTTCAGCCGAGCCCGCATTTCCGCCAATTCTCCCTGAGGCGAAAGAAGCTGGGGCTCAACAGTGCCGGTATCACCGCTGCCCGGCCGGCGGGCAGCCTGAGACAGGGCATTCTTGCGTAATGAAATCTGCTCCTGGATTAAAATTTTAGTTCGTTCCAGATCCTGCATACTGTCCTGACTGCTCTGCAGCTGAACCTGAAGCGCATTCAAGCGATTAACATTATTCTGGCGCTGGTCAGGCATCTCATTATAATATTTGAGTTTATAATCCCGCATTATAGCCTCTTTCTTGTCTATGGATTCTTTAGCCATAGACAATTCATCCTGGACATAGGCTGAAGTTTCCGAAGCCCGTTCTTCCCGGTAACGCAGATTCTCTTCAATAAACTTGGCAGCCAGGGCATTGGTAACCCGCAAAACTTTTTTCGGATCACTCCCCTGGTAACTGACTTTAAATATATCGCCACGATCAGGAGAAATATCTATATGATTTTCCCGCATCATCTCCACCACGTCCTCCATGGGTAGAGCCATTCTCTGCTGCGGATAAAGGTCGAATTCCTTAATCATCGCTTCCAGGCTGGTTCTACTGGTAATCTGCTGGCTGACCGTGGCTACGACTTCCCTGGTTTGGGTACGAATATCATCAGGGGACATTTGGGTGGGATTAATGCGCTGGCGCTGATACTTAATCAGCGCCGTGCATTGATAAACCTTGGGTGAACGAAGATAAAAGCCCAGGCCGACAACAAGGGAGACAAAGAGAAATGAAATAATAATTTTCTTGCGCCGCAGGACAAGATCAAGATATTTTTTTACCTGTTGGCGTTGTTCCTGCTCCATATAATCCCTTTAAATATATGACGATTTCGTAAAAATATATTTTACCATGAAGGGCATGAAGGACATGAAGAAAAGAAAAACGTAAAATCAGTACGTTAACTTCATGAGCTTCATAGTGAATTAAGACTATTTACGAGTTAATCAACATATAATTTACCGTTACCAATGGAAAATATCCCTGGCAACAGTTAATTCCAGAAAAATCTGATGATCATCAAAATCATCCCGGTATTGCCCATCCGTATTAAAAACATGATAGTTATAACGTAATGAAACGGAATACCAGCGCATAAAGGTATAAGTCAATCCCATCCCGGCATCATAGTCATTATCGATTGTTTTCGTATGGGCAACTGTTCGCTCCCAGTTTATATTTCGTTCATAAATAAACTGGGAATCGACATTAACATCCTGGAACAGTTCATAATTTATTCCAGCGTTTAAGGTAAGGTATTCCCGCAGATCATCCCAACCCCGGCTGCCGTCGTATTCATCAAAACCGCCCTCAATACCGAAAAAATAATTACCTTGCCGTAAGTCCCTGGTATAAGTAGCATTGGCCTCATAGCCCCGCTCATCGCCGTTAATCTCACGATGCTCATATCTACCGCCCATAAAAGCCGTTAAATGACTCCGAGAACCGAAATCGTATTCCCAGCCCAACCCGCCATCCTGACTGTTAAAATTATCAGCAGTGCCGTCATCATAATCAGTATAGGAAAAATTATAGCTCCAGTACAGTAAATCATGGGAATTTATATTATAATTCAGACGAAATTCAGTATTATGACTGCGCTCGTCTTCAACATCCTTGTAATCAAATAAATCGTACTCGTATAAAAAATCAAGGTTCCATTGTTGATTAAAACGATAGGCCAGAGAAAAATGCGGCAGATGCTCCACATACTCCGCAAGACCTGCTGATTTATTATTCAGGGTTGACAGGGTATAACCAAAAGAAAAAACACTGGACTCGGCAAAATCATAGGTAAAATCGAGGGAGACTTCATTGGTATAATGACGCCTTCGCCCCGGATCTGCAGGGGCAAGCAGGCTGTCAACCCGGTTCTTTTTTTCCGCAGAGGCATAGCTGTAACGTTCCTCAAGTTCTGACAGGACGTAATTATAATCACTTTCCGGATCATATTCGCCCAGCTCCGGAAAAAGAATATCGACAATCTCATCCTGGACATAACTTTCAGCCCGGATAAACTGGGTGGTTCTCTCACCTGACGGGCCCATATCGATTTTATCATAATTCATGAAGGACAAATCATCACTCAAGGTCATTTGCCAGCGTGAGTTTAACTGCCGGTCAAAGGCAAAAGTCACCTCATGGATAATATCATTGGTGTCCCGATCATGATCATAAATAAATTCAGGAGCATAAGTTAATTCCACCGAATCATGAACGCTGCCGGACAAAAATGAAAACCCTGGAGTAACCGTTGTCTGCCGGAAATCTACCTGATCATCTTCAGTTTCGTATCGATTGGAATCAAACTCCTCACTGATTGCCAGATTTGCTGTTAATATATTCCGCCGTGCTGTTGCCGGGGAGCACAACAGGAATATTGCCAAAAAAACAATATAAACGATATAAGTTTTTTTCATTTTTC
>JANTGB010000013.1 GCA_024763115.1 Desulfobulbaceae bacterium
CTCAATACCTGTACTACCCGCCGTACCTCGTCATCACGGCCGATAACCGGATCCAGCTTGCCCTGTTTAGCCATGTCGGTCAAATTACGGGCATATTTCTCCAGGGCCTGAAATTTTTCTTCGGGATTCTGATCGGTCACCCGCTGGCTGCCGCGGATTTCCGCCAGGGCCTTGAAGAAATTATCCCTGGTAACCCCAATATTTTTCAACAGATCCGCGCCCTTGCCGCCTACCTCCATGATGGCCAGAAAAAGATGTTCCTGACTGACATATTCATCATGCATGTCCGCCGCAATTTTAAAGGCCTTATCCATTACCTTTTTCAACTGCTGCGAGGCATAAACCCGGCCGAAACCACTGCCGCTGACCTTGGGTAACCCGGCAATAAGCTGATCAAGCTCGCCGACAATCCGATGCGGATCCTGCCCCAGTTTGCGCAGGACCGGACTGACCACGCCTTCAGGCTCGGCAATAATTACTTTTAAAAGATGACTGGGTAAAATCTCCTGCTGGCCGTTTTGTTCAGCCAGATTCTGGGCTGCGGAAACGGCCTCCTGGGATTTCATGGTAAATTTATCAAATTGCATATATTTCCTCCTTTTATTGCCCATGGCACGCGGCTCATGGCAAAAGATGATGGTCTTAATTAAACTCAATAAAACTGATAAGTTTAGTTTGAATTATTGTCAAGCTGGAGAAAAAAGAAAGCTAACCCGGACTTGACCAGAAAAATCTGTACAAATCAAATTATAATGGGTAATTAGTTAACAATGTATTTGTTCAGTTAAACAGCAGCCATCCCTATATGAAGCCCGAAATCATGCCGGGTGAAATTTCAGGTCCCGCTCAAGTTTTTACACTCAAGGACGCCTGAATTTCTCCGGCATCGGCAAGGAGGATCAATGAAATTTTCAGCCCTGTTCAGTCGTTATACAATTCGCCAGCGCCTGGTTCTTCTTAATTATATTACCATTGTCCTTATCTTTACCCTGGTGTCAATTTATACTTTTCAGCTTGTTTCTCTGGAACATAAACTGGTTGTCATGGAACAGACGGATGATCTTTTTAACAATATCCTGGAACTGCGCCGCTACGAAAAAAATATTATCCTCCAACTGGAAGATGATGACTATCCGGCCAAAGCCCAATTGTCCCTGGAACGGATAGGGGCTCTCTTTGACACTTTGACCCCCAAATTAAAAGAACTGCCGGGAAACAAGATATTTCTGCGTTTAAAAGATAACTTCAAGGAATATCGCAATATTTTTGATCGCTGGTGTGATACGGCGGAATGTGTCAAATTTGCCCCATTCAAGGATGAAAATCTGCTGATTCGTCATAAGGGGCAGGAACTGGCCGATAACGCGGCTGAACTGGACAAAATCAACCGTAAATACATCAGCCGGGGATTTAAAAAGATATTCTTCTGGCTGACTTTTATGCCTGTTGTTATTTTTGTCTGCGGGGCCATACTCTTTTTTACATTCGTAAAAAATATATTGAGCCGTCTCTCTTCGCTGCAACAGGCAACCAGAGATATGACGGCCGGGGAGATAAAACCCATTCCAACTTTAAAAAGTCCGGATGAGATAACCGACCTGGTTCTCAGCTTCAATAAAGCAGTGCATGATGTTCACACCAAAACCGAGGAACTCAAGCAGAAACAGGAAGAACTGATTCAATCAAAAAAAATGGCGACTATCGGCACCTTTTCCTCGGGTATTGCCCATGAAATTAACAATCCCTTGAACAACATATCCCTGTCAGCCGATACTCTACTCGAAGAATTCGACTCCATGGATGAAGAGGAAACCAGGGAAATACTTGATGATATCATGACCCAGACTGAAAGGGCCAGTAAAATTGTCCGTAACCTGCTGGATTTTTCCAGGGCCAAATCCGCGGAAGTGATGGAGCCCCTTTATATAGATTTTATCCTGCATAAGACCACGGATCTTATTGAAAATGAACTGCGCATCCATAAAATTAACCTGAAAAAAGATATCGCCGATATGCTGCCCATGGTCAATGGCGATCTCCAGAAACTCCAGCAGGTTTTCCTCAACCTGATTATTAATGCTGAACAGGCTATTGGTGAGGAGGGAGAAATTTCCGTTCATGCCCTGGAAACGGATAACGGTTATATCAGAACCAGTATCAGCGACACCGGCCCAGGTATTGACCCGGAGCATCTGGGCCAGATTTTTGATCCTTTTTTTACCACCAAGGAGGCGGGCAAGGGAACCGGCCTGGGGCTGTCCATCGTTTACGGTATTGTTGAACAGCATGGCGGCTATATCGAGGTAGCAAGCGAGCTGGGCGAGGGAACGACGTTTTCCGTTTATCTGCCGGTCTTACCGAAAGATAAGAATAAACAGGCTGACAAGTAATGATTATTGCCGTTGTCGACGATGAACCGATAGCCGGAAAAATGATGAGCCGAATCCTCACCCAGGCCGGCTACCAGGTGGAAACCTTTGCTGCGGCCCGTCCTTTTCTGGCAAAAATGGAACAATATCCATTTGCCATGGTTTTTCTTGATTTAAGACTTCCCGATATGGACGGCCTTGATGTTCTGGATCACATCAAGGCCGTCCATCAGGCAACGGAAGTTATTATGGTCACCGGCTATGGTTCCATAGCTAATGCCGTGAAGGCGACCAAAAAAGGTTGCTTTAATTACCTTACCAAGCCTTGCCGGAAACGGGATATCTGCCGGATAGCTGATGAGGCGGCCGAAAAAATCAACTCGCGCCAAAGGAATATCCGTCTGAAATCATTGCCGGGTAAACAGCTGCTGCCCGGTTTTATTGGTGAGAGTGTGGCCATGCAGACTATATTTGCGGACATTGAAAAGGTTGCCCAGGTAAACTGTAATGTTCTCCTCGAAGCTGAAACCGGTACCGGCAAGCAGTTGACTGCCAGGGCAATTCATGAACTGGGGGCCAGAAAACAGGGGCCTTTTGTTTATTTTAACTGCGGCGGTTTTACTGAAGAGCTTATCTGCAGCGAACTGTTCGGCCATGAACAGGGAGCCTTTACCGGAGCCTCAGCCCGTAAAATCGGCCTGTTTGAATCAGCCGCAGGCGGTACTGTGCTTCTTGATGAAATCGGCGAGATGCCCATGTCCATGCAGGTTAAACTGCTTCATGTTCTCCAGGAACGGCAGATCTTGAGGGTGGGAGGCACCAGGCCGATTGATCTCAATATTCGCATAATCGCCGCAACCAATAAGGATCTCAGGCAACTGATTGAACAGGAAAAATTCCGGGAAGATCTCTACTATCGGCTCAACGTGGTGACGATCCGCCTGCCCAGGCTCTGCGAACGGCGAGAGGATATTCCCTTGCTTATTCATCATTTTATCACCAAGGTAAACAAGGCCTTTTCCAAAAATATCAAGACTATTTCTCCTCCGGCTCTTGAGCTGCTCATGCATTATAATTTTCCGGGGAATGTCCGGGAACTGGAAAATATAATCCAGCATGCCGCAGCCCTGAGCGAGGGGCCGCAATTATTGCCGGAATATTTCCCTGTCCAGCTGCGAAAGCTGACCTCACAGTATAAATTCAACGATAACCTCCTCTCCCTTGATGAAGTAGAAAAAAAACACATCGCTAAAATCCTGGCCCAGACCGGTTACAACTTGAAAACAGCGGGCAAAATATTAAAGATGTCCCGCACTACCCTGTGGCGCAGAATGAAAAAATATCATCTTGCCAATTCACCTGATTCCTGAGTTTCATATTGAAACAATCATAAATCCTCATTATACTATACTGTAATGTCAGGCAATGTATAATTATACCAGGTAGTTTGCCATGTAAATTTAATTTTAATATATGCTCATTCCGGCAATTGTTTCATGTTGAAACAATTGCCGGAATGAGCATTGAATTAACCTTTGATTTAGTGTAATTATTTACCATTTTCTTTTTTGAGTTTCATCTTGAAACACAAATTGTTTCCAGTCCCTGAAAAACAAGTGTTTTTCTATTGATTTTCTCTTTTTTTCTATATAATTATTGCAATAACTTCTCGTAATAATATTATTTTTTACTACAGTCCTTTTTCTCTGCCCCTAAAGAACATTCCTGGCACCTCAATTGCTATATAGCTGCGACAAGTCTTAAAACCGTAAAAGTGGGGACGCCCGGCAGCGCTCGTCTCTAAAGGACAAATTAATATTACAGGAGGTAAACATGGAAAAACGAATAAAAGATTACGGCACCTGACAGGTTAGATTGCGATGTCCGGCTGGTTGGGGAGAACGATTAGGAAAAATTGTTCCGGAATAATACGTCATTAGAAATGATCTAACGGCTCAGAATGTAAAGTTGTTTTTGAATGAGCCCTAAGGACAGAGGAGGTTAAAATCTTATGTTACACATGTACTTACCCATAGCGGGAAACAGCGTTAATGTTTTCCTGATCTTCGGCCTGGGCGGCTTTGTCGGTCTGCTTTCAGGTATTTTCGGCGTAGGAGGCGGTTTTCTGATGACTCCGCTGCTCATGATGTTCGGCATTCCGCCGACAGTGGCCGCAGCCTCTGATTCAAACCAGATCGTCGGGGCCTCCACCTCTGGAACCCTGGCTCATATGCGGCTTGGCAACGTGGATATTCCCATGGGAGTTATGCTGCTTATCGGTGGTGTCGGCGGAGGCGCTATCGGTGTTCAGATAATTAAAATTTTGAAGGCAATGGGCAATGCTGATTTCCTGATTGCCATAACCTATGTCATCATGCTCGGCGGCGTGGGCGGCTATATGTTCTGGGAAAGCCTTCAGGGCCTGAAAAAGAGTAAAAATGCCTCTGCTGAAGAAGAAATCAAGGCGCCGGAACCAAATGATGGCAAGAAATCATTAGTGCAGAAATTACCCCTGCAGTTCAAGTTTGCCAAATCCGGCTGTGAAATCTCCATGCTGCTTCCTCTCGGCTTTGGTATCCTGGTGGGTATCCTGGCCGCCATCATGGGCGTGGGCGGCGGTTTTATCATGGTTCCGGTTATGGTATATCTCCTGCGGATGCCCATGCATGTAGTTGTCGGCACCAGTCTTTTCCAGATTCTCTTTACCTGTGTCAACGTGACTATCCTGCAGTCATACAGTAACCATACTGTAGATTTTATTCTTGCTGTTCTTCTGCTTCTGGGCTCGACCATCGGTGCCCAGGTGGGAACAGCTGTTTCAAAACGGCTCAATGCTGATCAGCTTAAAATCATGCTGGCCAGTCTTGTGCTTCTGGTTTGCGCCAAGATGATGGCCGGTCTGTTGATGACTCCATCAATCATGGTGGCCCTCAAGGGCGGTCATTGATATGAGTAAGGAGGAAAATATAATGAAACGACTGGGATATGGTTTTTTGATGATTGTAGCAGCCGGTCTGGCCTGGCTCGGCACGTCCTGGGCGGCGGAGACTCCTCTGAGTCTGGAACTTGCCAATGCGAAAATTGAAATATCAACATTTTATGATGGAACAACCCTGGATGTTACCGGCACCCTGCCGGCTGAGGCGGATGCGGTTATCCAGGTAAGCGGCCCGAAAAAGGATGTTCATCTCAAGCAGAAGGGCAAGGTTGCCGGCTTCCTGTGGATGAATAAATATGATGTCTCGCTGGAAAATACTCCGGCTGTATACATGGTATATACTCCGACCGGGGCAAAAGAAAAATTTTTAAACCCGGAACTGGGAGTGGGCTATAAGGCCCTGGTTAATGGTATTGCCATTGAGCCGGAATCAGCGGATAAGGAGTTTATTTTCGGCGAATATGTCAAGCTTATGGAGGAAGCAGGCGTTTACGCGGTTAATGAAGGCACGATCAAATATGGAGCGGTAAACAACGGGGTGAAATCGTTCAGCGCCACCCTGACTATTCCTTCATTAATGAGCGCCGGCGATTACACGGTCGAAGCCCTTGCCGTCGACAACGGCACGGTTACAGGCCGCAGCAGTAAAAAGCTGACCCTGGAGCTTGTCGGCCTGCCGGCAAGTATCTCCAAGATGGCCTATGGCAAGCCCCTGCTCTTCGGGATCATGGCCGTGGTTATCGCCATTGCCACCGGCCTGATTATCGGGGTGATTTTTAAAGGTGGCGGCGGGGCCCATTAAGCTATCCTGCTTTAAGGACAGGGAAGACAATGACGAACTTTCTGCACCGGTTTGGCCGGCTTTTTCAAAGAAAAAATCAGGAATCAGTTCCTTTCAAGATTCTCTTTGCCGACTTTAAAAAGAGTCTGGAATTGAATAATCAGATTCTTGATCTTATCGCTGCGACTAATGACAAGCTGAGCGGCGACTATATCTTTGATGAGCGGTTTATCCAGACAAAATGCCGGAAGCTGTCTGATCTGGTGCGGGAACTCATTGTCACCATCAATCATTTGACACAACAGAAGTATCCGGAACTATATAATACTTTTCATCAAATTGAAGAAGATATAGAGGCTGTTCTCCAGGGAAAAATTCTCTATTCCGTCCGGGATTATATCCTGGACTATGATTCCATATCCAGGAAAGTAGTTGACGCCGTGGGCGGCAAAAATGCCCATATCGCTGAAATAGGTTCTAACCTTGATTTAAGGATTCCGCCGGGATTTGCCATAACAACGGCCGCGTTTTCCGCCTTCCGGCAAGAGAACAGTTTTGAAAATCTTATTTCTGAAACCACGAAGCAATGGCAGGAGAAAAAAATAACGGTTAAGGAAGCGGCCCGGAAAATTCAGCAGGAAATCATGAACTCGACCCTGCCGGAGAAACTGGAAAGGGGAATTATGGAAGCTGCTGAAAGGCTGGTTAAAAAACAGGAGGAAACTTCACCCCGTTTTGCTGTTCGCTCCAGTGCCCTGGGAGAGGATGATGTCAAATCATTTGCCGGTCAATTTGATACCTGCCTGAACATACCGCTTGAAAAACTGGCGGAATCATACAAAAAAGTAGTTGCCAGCCTCTACAATCCCGAGGCCATGGAGTACCGGCTGCTGCAGGATTTCCGGCCCAATGAAATAATGATGGCCGTGGCCTGTCAGTTGATGATTCCGGCAAAAACCAGCGGGGTAATGTATACCTATGACCCGGTACATCCGGAAACAGAGACAATAATTATTAATTCCGCCTGGGGACTGGGAGAACCTATTGTTTCAGGTAAAATTCCCACCGACCATTTTGTTATCGAGCGTCAGCCTCCCCATCAGATTCATGAGGTACGGATTGTCCACAAAACAGAACGTATGATGCTCCAGGGAGATAAGGGAATTAACATGGAGCCGGTGGCCGAGACTCACAGTGTGGAATCAAGTCTTAAGGAGCAGCAGTTGACAGAGCTTGCCGAAATCGGCCTGCAACTGGAAAAATATTTTAAAAAACCGCAGGATATTGAGTTTGCGGTTGATCAGCAGGACAACATTGTTGTTCTCCAGTCCCGCCAGTTGGGGCTGCAGCAGGAGATGGCGCCCCGGGCCTGTGATCTGACCAGACTTGTCGAAAAATACCCGATTATTCTCCGGGGCAAAGGTCATGCGGCCATGGGCGGTATAGCCGCCGGCCCGGCCTGGCTTCTGAACAGTGACGGCGATCTCGGCGATTTTCCCATGGGCGCTATCCTGGTGGCCCGTCATGCCTCGCCGCAACTGGCCAGGGTCATTCACAAGGCCGGTGGCTTTATTACCGATATCGGCTCCACCACCGGCCATCTGGCCACGGTTCTCCGGGAATTTCGGGTGCCGGCCATTTTTAACATGGAAGATGCCACATCCGTGCTTAAAACCGGCCAGGAGATTACCATTGATACCGAATGCCTGACCATTTATGCAGGAATTGTCAAGGAGTTGAATTATTACAGTTTCCACGAAGAAGCTATTGAGGAAATGTATGAATACCGCCTGCTGCGACGGGTGCTGAAAAAAATAGAACCTCTTAACCTCCTTGATCCAAAGGATGAAAATTTTACCCCCCGGGGCTGCCGGACTTATCATGACCTGACCCGTTTTATCCATGAAAAGGCGGTGGAAACCATTATTAACCTGAATTTTTATCATGCTCACAACCGCGAATCTCAGGCCGGACAACTGGTCTGGGATTATCCGCTTGATCTGATTTTAATTGATGTGGGCGGCGGGATAAAGGGCGAGTCCGGCCAGGGGATCAGACCGGAACAGATCAGCTCCGTACCCATGCATGCCCTGCTGCGCGGCATGTCATATCCCGGCATCTGGGATATGTCTCCCTCAAAGGTCGATTTCAGCAGCTTTATGTCAAGCCTGACCAGGACATCGGCCACCAACAACAATCCCGAAGAAGTGGGCCGTAACCTTGCCGTAGTCTCGGCGGAATATACCAATATCAACTTTCGCCTGGGCTATCATTTTACCGTAATCGACACCTACATTTCGGATAATATGCTGGATAATCATATTTATTTCCGGTTTTCCGGCGGGGTGACGGATTCTACCAGACGGTCGCGGCGGGTACGCCTGCTTGATGAAATTTTGTCATTTTATGATTTTCTTTGTGAAATTCATGGAGATACAGTAGTGGCACGCTTGAAAAGAATGAACAAGAGGAGTATGTTGCACCGTTTGTTCCTGCTGGGTCTGCTGGTCGGTTTTACCCGGCAGCTGGATGTCAAGATGATTAATGATGCTAAAATAACAATTTTTTTTGAGCAAATAAAAAAAATAATGGAGGAGAATAATGAGTAACGGACAGACCAGTATTTTAATTCTGGACGATGAACCTATTGTCAGCAAGCGGCTGAAGCCTTCTTTGGAAAAAAAGGGATATGAGGTAGAGACCTTTACCAAAGGCGCTGATGCCCTGCAACGGGTCAGGGAACGCCATTTTGATATTGTTGTAACTGATCTGAAAATGGAAGGGGTTGACGGTATGCAGTTTCTCTCTGAAGTCAAGGAGAAATACCCGGATACCGAGGTCATTGTTATTACCGGTTTTGCCACCATGGCAACAGCAAAGGAATCATTCAACAAGGGAGTTTTCGATTTTCTGGCCAAGCCGTTCAAACTGGGAGAAATTGCCGAGGTAATTGCCAAGGCAGAGGCGAAAATAAAAAAAGGTTGATGGTGGTTCTTGAATAAAGAATAATCGTTATCTGATCTTATGAGGTGAAATTTATGTTGAAAACACTGCTGTATATAAATGAAGATCTGGCCTCAAGTATTGCCCTGCGATACACGGCTTACCTGAACAAGTTCTCCCCCCTTTCTCTCTATGTTACCCATGTTGTGGAGCAGACGGAAAAAGAACAGGCCGGAACAGGACTGGTAAAACGGGCCTGGGAAGATGGTATCGTCTCCAGCGGTGAGCAGCTAGTCAACCGCATGCTGCGGACCGAAAATATTGACTGCCCCCTGGCCGGCCGACCCAAGGTCGTTATGGGCAAGCGGGAGGATGAGACCATTTATGAGTTGCGGAGCGGCGGCTATGATCTTTATATTGAAGGATACCTTAACACTGCTGATCCTGATCAATTTTATGCGGTCGTCAGCTCGGAACTTTACAGCAAATCACCCTGCCCCATTCTGATGGTTAAAAATCTCTCCATCAGTAAAAAATGCGCTCTGCTCTGCGCCAGTAGTGTCGATCCCGCCGTGCTGGTTGAAAAAAGCATGAAAATTCTTGGCGATTCCACCTTTAAATTTGATATTGTTTATTTTAAATTTAAAGACGCTGAGCAAATGCAAATTTTAGGAAAAGGCGACGGCGGCAGTAATCTTCAGGAACTTGAGTCTCTGCTGGACAAAGCCGGAAAATCAGTGGATAATGTTTCCGTCCTGGCCGGCAACCCGGAACAGGTAGGAGATTTTCTTAAGCAGTATGCCCTGGCGGTTTCCACCCTGCCAAGCAGAAAAAGTATGCGGATGCAGGTGCTGGCCAACTCTCTGGCCCCGGTACTTCTGGTACGTTGATAATGGATGATTCGGGAAACTGGAGATTTACCCGGAAACAGATAAAAATTAAAGGAGTAATTCATGAAGATACTTGTTACGCTGGATGCTAAAAATTACAGCAAAAATATTCTCAAAGATGTTGCCCGCCTGGCAGGCAACACCCTGGCCGATGTTGTCTTTCTCGGCGTCCAGGATGATACAGCCTCTCCCAGGCAATCCCTTGTTAACACCCTGTTAAAATATCAAAAGGATATATACAGTTATTTCAGCCCGGATGATCTGCCTTATGCCGAATTTTCTTCCGACCGGTTAGAAGAAAAAGGCAAGGGAGACTGGACCATCTCAGCCAAGGGGATGAAAGAATTTACCTTGAGGATAAAAAGCGGCAGTGTGGCGAAACAGACTATTGCTGTTGCCGAGGAAATGAATTGTGATCTGGCTGTTCTCGGATGCGGCGGCAAGGCTGGTTGTGAATGGGACGGCGAGATGAATGTTCCCCTGCGAATCGCCAAAGATGCTCCCTGCTCCGTGCTGGTGATCAAACAGACCAAGAAAACCAACCAGATAGTCTCAATCCTTGACCATAGCGTCGTCAGTCAGGATTCTCTGGAAATGATCAATCAGCTGGTCACCTTGAATGAGGCCGGGTTAAAGATTGTCGGAGTGCAGAAAAAGAAAGACGGGCACAAGGCTGAGGTCGAAAAAAGAATGGTAGAGCTGTTGAGATATTATAATGACCTGGAAATTAATGTCTGGGTCAAACTGCTCAACAGCGAAGAAGTAAAACCATATGTCACCAATATTTCCCGTGAGTCTATTGTCGCCCTGTGGATGGGAAAAGAGTCTCTAATTAAATTGCTCTTTTCGCAGAGCATGGTGGACAAACTCCTGGAAACAACCCAGTCATCTCTCCTGATACTCCGTTAACCGGCCAAGGCACATTTTTTCTGTATACCGAGCCTGGTGTGCTGCAACAAAATAAAACCTGATGATCTGCGGAAGATTTTTGCATATTCGTTTTTGTCTTGACATGAAAATGTGACTGGTTTAATGCCGGCCCCGTCACCTATCATCAAACAAAATGAGTGAAAAAAATAAAGTCGTAAAACTGGGACAACTACCGGCTACTGCGATCTGCGGGAATGATATTTCTTCGTCGGTGCTTTATGTTTCCGCCCTGTCGATTATTTCCGCCGGTCAATATGCCTGGGTGGCTTTGTTGATTGTGGCCGGTGTCCTGCACCTGTTCAGGAAAATATACGGGGAAGTGGTGGGGGCCTTACCGTTGAATGGCGGAGCCTACAACGCCCTGCTGAATACGACCAGTAAACACATTGCCTCTTTGGCCGCCACCCTTACCCTGCTCTCATACATGGCTACCGCTGTAATCTCCGCTTCCGAGGCCATGCATTATCTGCACGGCATTGTCCATGCTCTGCCGGTAGTCCCGGCCACCATTCTTCTGCTCGCCCTTTTTCTGGGAATCACCATCATGGGTATCGGCGAATCATCAATTGTCGCTCAGATTATCTTCATCTTTCATCTCTGTTCCCTGACTCTCCTTGCCGGGGCGATCTGTCAATACCTGTTCAACAACGGCCTGCAGATTTTCTATGACAATAACCATCTGCCGGTGATGCACGGCAGTCTCAAAATGGCAATATTCTGGGGTTTTTCCGCAGCCATGCTGGGGATCTCCGGATTTGAAAGTTCGGCTAATTTTGTCGAAGAACAGCGGGACGGGGTTTTTCCCAAGACCTTACGCAACATGTGGGTCGTTGTCAGTATTTTTAACCCCCTGATGGCCTTTCTGGCTCTGGCCATTGTCCCGATCCCGGAGGTAAATGTCCACGCCACTAATCTGCTCTCCCACATGGGCCGGATCAGCGGCGGCGACTGGCTGGCCTTCCTGATTTCCATTGATGCGGTTGTGGTATTAAGTGGTGCGGTTCTTACCTCGTATGTCGGGGTCACCGGTCTCCTTGAACGGATGACACTCGACCGGATTCTGCCGGGATTTTTCCTTAAGAAGAACAGACGAGGATGTTCCTATCGTATTTCTCTGCTCTTTTTCATGTTAAGTGTCTCCATCCTGCTGATTACCCGGGGCGCGGTCGAAGAACTGGCCGGCGTTTATACCATCTCATTTTTACTGGTCATGGGACTTTTCGGTATCGGCAACATCCTGCTCAAGGTCAAACGGGAGAAACTGCCCCGACCGGAGCGGGCTCCATGGCTGTCGGTGTTGCTGGCTATTTCCGCAGTAATATGCGCTCTCTGGGGAAACATCATCAAGGAACCACTGCCGGGGGAAACTTCCAACCTGTTCATCTTTGCCGAATATTTCATCCCGACTATAATTTTTGTCGCCATCATGCTGAACCGTATAGCCCTCCTGGATATGCTCTTGCAATTCATTGAATATCTGTTTGTGCCGATCTTAAAACTGGTAACCAGGACTAATGAGTGGATCAGGGAGATCATTGACAGAATTCAGGCCCAGGAATTTGTTTTTTTTACCAGGGGCGATAATGTGGCAAATTTGAATAAAGTTCTGCTCTATATCAAGGGCAACGAACATACTCAGAAGATCAAAATAGTTAACGTAGTCCGAGATGATGAAGAGAATGATCTGACCAAACAACTTGACAGGGATATTGAGTTTCTCGACCGTGAATACCCGGAAATAGAGATAGAATTCCTCCAGCTTAAAGGAAAATTCGGCCCGGAGATGATCCAGGAGCTGTCAAAAAAATGGAAGATTCCAGTCAACTTTATGTTTATCGGCTCTCCCGGCGACCGCTTTCCTTACCGGGTTGAAGAGCTGGGCGGGGTCAGGCTGATCATCTAGTGCCTTATTTATGAACATTCTCCTGGTCGAAGACGACCTCAAAATAGCCTCATTTATCATCCAGGGCCTGAACCAGGCAGGTTTTGCCGTTGTTCACGCAACCGATGGCGAAGATGGATTAATCAAGGCCCGGACAACAAACTGTGATGCGGCGGTAATCGATATAATGCTGCCCATTATGGATGGCCTCTCCCTGATTGGGCGCCTGCGGGCTGAAAAAATTTCACTGCCGGTTCTTATTTTAAGCGCCAAACGTTCTGTGGATGACCGGGTCAAGGGCTTACAGACCGGCGGCGATGATTATCTGACCAAACCATTTGCCTTTTCCGAACTGCTGGCCCGAATCCAGGCCTTGATTCGCCGGGCTGAGGGCACACCCGAGCCTGACATTCTGACCTATGATGATCTCAGCCTTAACTTGTTAAATCATGAAGTTATCCGACAAAATCAGCAGATCATTCTGCAGCCCCGCGAATTCACCCTGCTGGCCTACCTGATGCGCAACGCAGAAAAAATTGTTTCTAAAACCATGATAATGGAACATGTCTGGGGGTATAATTTCGACCCCCGAACCAATGTGGTTGAGGCAAGAATGAGCAAGTTGCGGGACAAGATAGACAAACCCTTTTCCGACAAACTGATCACTACCATCAGGGGCGCGGGTTATGTCCTTAAAAAAAACGTTTAAACGCCGCCACACCCTGGTCTTTCAACTCACCCTCTGGTACGTGGTATTTTTCGCTGTTTCCTCGCTGGCCGCCTTCAGTATATTTTATCTGCTGGTTAACTCCTTAAGTCGCTCCTATGCTGATGCCGACCTGCTCACGGAATATAACGAGTTTCAGGACCTCATGCGCTCAAGCGACATGCAGACAGTTAAAAGCGAAATTCTTCTTGAAGCCCAGGCCGAAGGGGTTGATAAATTTTTCATCATGCTTTTTCGGCCAAGTGGTCAAATCCTGGCCTATACCGACCTGTCATCCTGGCAGAATCTACAGATCGACTGGGATATGGTAAAAAAAATATCTGATAAAGAATTATTTCAGACCGTCAAAATAGCCGGACATCCCGGTTCAACCAGGGTGATATACGGCAAAGTGGGCGAAGATATTGTTATGATCGGCTCCTCCGGCAGGGTAAACGAATTATTTCTAGCCAATGTCCGTAAGGCTCTGGTCATAATACTTTTGATTTTCACCTCCTTTGCCGGCTTTACCGGCCTGTTTCTGGCCGGAAGAGCAGTGGCCGGAATCAATGAAGTAAGCAGAGCGGCCCGGGAAATCAGCGGCAATGCCCTTACCCGGCGGGTTATTGTCAAGGGCGGCGGTCTTGAAATTACGAATCTGGCCTCAACCTTTAACAATATGCTGGATCGAATTAATCTGCTGATTAACGGCATGCGGGAAATGACGGATAATATCGCCCATGACCTGAAAAGCCCCATCACCAGAATCCGGGGCATGGCGGAAATGGCCCTGACCGGTCAAGATGCAGATAGTAATCAGCAATGTCAGGCCGCCGATATTATAGAAGAATGCGACCGAATTCTGGATATGATAAATACCATGCTGCTTATCTCCGAAGCAGAGTCGGGCGCAATGATACTAAACAGGGAATCCGTTGATATTGCCGAGATTGTCCGGGATGGCTGTGATCTGTTTATGCCGATCGCCGAAGAGAAGAATATAAATTTGACCTGTTCAGCTGCCGGAAACTGCCTGGTGGAAGGAGACAGGAGTCTTCTCCAGCGTTTAACCGCAAATCTCCTTGACAATGCCTTGAAATATTCCGCAGAAAACGGAAAGGTTGAGATTAGTATCCGACAAACAAAGAAACAGGTGAAAATTATCTTTTGCGATACCGGCCCCGGCATTGCAGAAGACGATATAAAAGAAATCTTCAACCGTTTCTACCGGGCAGACCGAAGCCGAACAAAGCCGGGCAGCGGTCTTGGCCTCAGTCTGGCCCTAGCCATTGCCAAAGCCCACGGCGGCACCATTACCACAGCCAACAATCCCGGCCGGGGCGCCACCTTCATCGTTACTCTGGCCGGAAATCGGAAACAGGATGACCAGGGAGTAAATCATGATCAGACGTAACTACTCATAAGGTAAGCGCCTAATCAGTGCAAACCTCTGTAACTGATTGATATTGATAACTACTCACAGGGCAATCATCCTAACTTTGTTAACCCCTGTAATCGTAACTGGTTAGAGGGTGCAGCTAAGCGACCAAAGGGAGACTCCGGGAATATTTTCGTGATCAGGTCGACGCAGCGTATTCATCATACGTAAGACGGGCTGATCACGGAAAGAGTCGGTACCCTGTAAGCAGTTCCTGATATTGTAAAATTTAATTTTTCCGTCCTTACAATAAATCAACTACTTACAATATTTTAAAGTTAAAGAATAGTTCACAAAAAGTCGGATCAAGATATTACTTCCTGCCTGAAGAAAATTACTAAATGGTAATCCTGCGGTAACTTTAAGGTTACCTTCCCCTCCTATAATCTTATCTCACCGCCATAACAGAAAAAACCAGACAACCAACACATTAAGCAGAGCCAGAAAAACAGCGGCTGACCCCATATCCTTGGCCCGACCGGAAAGAGGGTGATGCTCAAGGCCGATACGGTCAACAGTGGCTTCAATGGCGGAATTAAGCAACTCTACAATAAGAACCAGAAACAGACTGGCAAGCAAAACCGCCTTTTCCGATCCGGTTTTTCCAAACAGGAGAGCAAGGGGAACAAGGCAGATTACCAGCAGGAGCTCCTGGCGAAAAGCGGCTTCATTGCTAAAAGCCGCCTTTAATCCGGCAAAGGATGATTTTGCGGCCCTGATAATTCGGCCCAGGCCCCGACCATTTGGTTTATTCATTGTTTTATTGCGGGAAGAGGATTCATACAAATGAATATATCAGCATTTACCCATAAAACTCAAGATGTTAAATTTAATTGCCCGGCCCTCCGGCTGTCAGGGAAAAAACCGATAAAAAATTTACATATAATGATTGCCGGGCCTTTATTACTGCTGCTGATTATTGAAAGCCTCAATGAATAAAATAAAATTCAGCCTGATAATTTCCATGTTCCCGGTTTTGTTTACCAATAAATCTTTCCGGCTGGAACTATACAAAATTTATAACAGCTCCCGGCAGAACATATTTTTCATCATCTCCATTTTCCTCTTCCTGGTTGTTTTCATCAATCTCTGCTTGACCCTTATAAGCTTTAAATATATATTCAAGCCCACTGTAATTTTTATTCTTGTCACTGCCTCGCCGGCCGCCTATTTCATGAACTCCTCCGGAATCATGATTGACCGGTCAATGATCAGGAATGTCATGGAAACGGATATCAAGAAGGCCAAAGGACTGTTTAATCCAACCATTTTTTTCTACCTGACTTTTCTGGGAATAATTATATCCCTGTTTGTCTGGTCACAGCGGCTTGAAGATAAAACATTTGTCAGGGAAGTTCTAAATAAAATTCTTGTTATCGGAATCAGCCTGCCGCTTCTAGTCGCAATCGTATTTCCCTTTTACAGGAATTACCTGTCGCTGGGGAAAAATTATAAATATATCCGTCACCTGATTAATCCGGTTAATTATATTTACGCCGTCAGCTCATATACCAAAAAAACGCTCACAGACAAGAATGCGCTGATACCCTCCCTGGTACGGATGCCGTTCTTCTGACTGCCGTTAAGGGTTCACTCAAAAATAAATTAGTAGAGATAAGGTGTAATATGGACATTTAGAGAAGTGATCTAATTGCATGCAACCGCAGGCGTAGCACAGCT
>JANTGB010000014.1 GCA_024763115.1 Desulfobulbaceae bacterium
GCTGATCTTTTTGCCCGGCAACGGGGCTGCGGTTTCGGTAATAATTATCCTGAAACAGACATCCAGACTTCTTTTGCCTGGATTCTGCTCCAGGATCAGCATGTTCCTTTTCGCGATGTTAATATACGGGATTTTATCAGTCAGGTTCATGAGGAACTTGATCGCGACTGGCAGAACATAACATATGTCCCTTAAAAGGTTCCTTGATTTCATGACAAAAAAACAAATTTTAAGCAAAGAGCAGATAAGCAAACGGGTTACTGAGCTGGGGCAGGACATTACCAGGGATTATCAGGGCGGAAAATTAATTCTGGTCGGCATATTAAACGGATCTTTTATTTTTCTGGCTGATCTTGCCAGGGCTGTTGACCTGGAAGTTGAAATTGATTTTATCAGGGTGGCAAGCTATGGTCAAAGTTCAACTTCATCCGGTCAAATCGCTTTACGTAAGGATATTGAACTGGATCTTGACAGCAGGGATATTCTGCTGGTTGAAGATATAATCGACACAGGCCGCACAATTGCCTTTTTAAAGGATTATTTTGCCCGAAAAACGGCAAACTCGGTTAAAATCTGTGCCCTGATCGACAAAAAAGAACGACGGGAAGTCGAGGTAGAGTGTGATTATGCCGGTTTTACCTTGGATCACGGCTTTCTGGTTGGATACGGCCTTGACTTTGCCGAGCAATATCGGCAGCTGCCGGGAATTTATCATCTGGAAAATCCGCAAGTGATAAGTTAATATGAATTTATCTTTACAGAAAAAAGATAAGAAATATCTCTGGCATCCATATACCCAGATGAAGGATTACCAGACTCGTGATCTGCTGATTATTGATCATGCCCAGGGTAATTATCTCTATGATGAACACGGCAAACGTTATTTTGACACGATTTCTTCCTGGTGGTGTATTCTCCACGGCCATAACCATCCAACCATGCAGGAGTTTGTCTCTCGCCAGCTGCACAGGCTTGATCAGGTGCTGCTGGCCGGCACCAGCCATGAACCGGCTATCCTCCTGGCCGAAAAACTGGTCAAGTTGACTTCAGCGCCCTTAAGCAAGATATTTTTTTCCGATAACGGTTCCACGGCCTGTGAGGTTGCCCTTAAAATGAGCCTCCAGTACTGGCGGCACCGGGAGTTGCCTGCTAAAAATCGTTTTATCTCTCTTGAACGGGGCTACCACGGCGATACTATCGGCACCATGAGCCTGGGCGGGGTGCCGGAATTTCATCAAGAATTTAAAAGTATTCTCTTCCCCTCCTTTTCCCTGCCCTCCCCCCACTGTTATCGCTGCCCCATGAACCGGGAGCCGGGGAGTTGCGAGCTTGAATGTCTTAATCCTCTGGAAACTCTGCTGGCGGAAAAAAGTGAACAGGTTGCCGCCTTTATTCTTGAGCCCCTGCTTCAGGCTGCCGGTGGCATGCGGATGTACCCTCCCGCCTACCTGAACCGAGCGGCCAAGCTGACCAAAAAGTATAACATTCATCTTATTCTTGATGAAGTGGCCACCGGATTCGGCCGCACCGGCAGGATGTTCGCTTATGAGCATGCCGGTATTGTTCCCGACTTCCTCTGCCTTTCCAAGGGGCTTACCGGCGGCATGCTGGCCATGGGCGCCACAGTCACAAGCGATAAAATTTATAATGCTTTTTACGCTGATTATGGTGAAAATAAAACCTTTTATCATGGTCATACCTTTACAGGCAACCCTCTGGCCTCTGCCGCTGCCTTAGGTTCGCTCCAGGTATTTGCCGAAGAAAAATCCCTTGATTATATTCAGTCAATCATTCCTCATCTCCATCAGGGCATGGAGCGTTTCCGGGCTCTGGAGTGGGTGGGAGATGTGCGGTGCCTGGGAATGATCTGCGCTTTGGAACTGGTAAAGGACAAGACAAGCAAAGAGGAATTCAGCTTCAGCGAACGGGTAGGCTGGAAAATTTATTTAAAAGGGCTGGAAAAAGGGCTGATCCTGCGGCCCATGGGTAATACTGTTTACCTCTGGCTGCCGCTTTCCACCAGCCGGGATGAGGTTGATGAAATAGTTGAACTTACCTACCAGGTAGTGGCTGATCCGAAAAATATTGTCGGATTATAGTCAATATTGATAAGCCCGTAAAAAGTCTTAACTTGCCATGAAGAGCATGAAGTTTCACGTCACACCGCTCTGCGTCAACGCAGGCTCCCGTAGCTTTGTAGATCCGTTTAAGTGCAACGAAAATCTCCGGCGCCCTGTAACCGGTTATAATACTGGGGTTTGCGCTCATCAGGCGCTTATCCCATGAGTAGTTACTATTTGGTTTTACTTCTGCTTATTGCCTGAATAGTTACAAACTGTTTAGTGCCTTACTCCTGAGAATCTGTAACAAAAAACAAGAGATAAGCGCAGACTTCGAAATGGAGACGTTATTTTAAAACTATTTACAACGAGTTACTCCAAGGCACTTTCACCCCTCAGGTAAGCGCTGGACTCCGAGGGGGTACTGAAAAGAGTCCTAAAAATTCTAAGTCCACTTCCACTTTAGTGGGTTGGAACTAATTTGCCGTGGTAAAAAAACTCCAGGAACTGATTTCCCGCTGCAGGAGGAAATTGCCATAGACCCTAAGCAGGGCCAGGGCCTCTGCCTGGGAAGCGGCGGAAAACTGTAACCGGCTTACTTTTTCCAGGGGAAGTTCGGCAACAAGCCGCATCAATTTGGCAGTATTGATTGCCACGGGGTTAATAATCCTTTTTTCCGGGCTGCAACGGCGACATATAATGCCGCTGCGACTGGGCCGGAATGAAAACGGCGCAACATCCGGGCTCAATTTGCCACAGCCCAGGCAGCCGCCAAATTGCGGCTTGTAACCGGAAATACCCAACATTCTGCTGTAAAAAATAATTATTATTCCGGCGGCGGACTGCTGATTATCCAACTGTTCAAGACTCCAGAGCAAAAGCCTGAACAACCGCTGGTCCCCGTCGTTTTCCCTGCTCCAGTTCAAGAGCAGTTCACAGATAAGCATTGCTCCGGCATAGCTTTGGAAATGATGTGGAATAGCTGGATGGGATTGTAACAGCTCGGCCCGGTCAACCCGAACCAGAGATGAATATCGGTTAGTCGCGAAAACAATATTGAGCAGGGAGAACAGCTCAAGTTTATTGACGAATCTTTTCTTGCTGCGCTTTGCCCCTTTGGCAATCCCGGTCAGCCTGCCCAGTTCAGGGCAATAAAAGGTAACTATTTTATCCGACTCGCCATGATCCGTAACCTTGATCACCACGCCTTTTGTCTGCTTCTCATTCACCGGCTATGGGAGCTTACGCCACATTAACATATTGTAACTGTTCAGAGGTAAGAGAACGAAGACGGCTTTCTGACTTCTGCTCTCTGATTTCCGGCATTATTCCAGCATATTACGGATATAAGCTTCCTCCCGAAGCAGATGAACCCATTTGTCAAAATTCTCCCGTAATTCCTGCTTATAAAGCAAGTCACGAATTTCTTTCTTTACCGAAGTAAAGGGGGCCTGCTGAACAACATCACCCTGCTTGGCGGAAAGAACCTTGAAAAACTGAAAACATGAAGGGGTTTGAATAATTTTTGACACCTGACCAGGTTGAAGCCCGACAATAGCATCACGCATATATTGAGCCAGCTCATTTTCTTTAAAAACCCCGATATCTCCGCCGTCACGGCTTGAGGATAAATCAGAATATTGACCGGCAATCTCCTTGAAGCTTTCACCTTCCTCGATCATGGTTCGTAATTGCTCTGCTCTTTTTTTCGCGTCAATTTCAGTTTCCGACCTGCCTTTATCCCTCCAGCAACAACCTATCTGGAGAAGATGATAACCGTCAGCCGCACTTTCCCGACCAAAAGATTGCTGATAATAGCGGCGAACCTTCTCGTCGGTGATAACAATTTTGGAACGAACTTCATAATTGATAAGTTTAGATTGTAAAATCTGGTTTTTAATCTTCCGACGGTATGATTCTTCGCTAAGACCCATTTTTGCTAATTCCCGGCGAAAACGATCAGGAGTCGTATTGTTCTGGCTGATAAGCCGTTCAATGGCGGCATCTACATCATCATCGCTGACCGAAAGACCTGAATTTTCCGCCTTCTGGGCAATAAGCGCCTGGTCGATCAGGCTGTTCAATATATCCAGCCTGGCCTTTCTGAGAGCTCCACGCACCTGTTCCGGCGGTGCGGTTTCCCTGATTTTTTTAAAAACCGGCTCACTTTCCTCATAAAGCTCCGACAGGGTAATAACATCATCATTAACCACCGCAACAACCCGATCAATAAGCTCTGCCGAAGCCGGTGAAGGCAGAAGGCTGAAAAAAGATATGATTAAAAAAATATATTTATACATGGTTAAACCTGCTTTGGCATTTCTGTATTTTTCTTCCGGAGTCATCCCTGTTCAGCCTTTTCCCGCCTGATGTTCTCCATTTCTTCAAGTCCCCTGATATCATCAGGATAACGTTCGATAATTTTTCGACAATAACGTTCCGCTTCGCTGAAATTATGCCGGCCGCGGTAAAGACGGGACAGACCGAGCAGGGCAAAGGTCTCAAACCCCACAGCCAGGCTGCGTTGATAATAGTCAATGGCCTTATCGGTTTTACCCAGCAGCACCAGCGCATCACCGACCCTTGACAACAGGCTTTGATTTCTTGGTTCCCTGACAATAATTTTCTCCCAGTAATCAATGGCCTCCTGATAGTTGTGCATTCCCCGCTGGGCATCCCCCATGCCATAGAGGGCAAAGGTATTATTAGGTTCAAGTTTCAGACATTTTTTATAATAATGAGCCGCCCGTTCATATTCCTTGCGGCGCCTGCAGATATTGCCGGTCATGGTGAGTACGGCAATATATTTATCATCCAGGGCCAGAAATTTTTCAAAATAGGTAAGGGCCTCTTCCAGCTTACCTTTTTTATAAAAAAGACTGCCAATGCCCCTCAGGGCATATTTGTCATTTTCATTCAGGGCCAGAGCCTGGTGGTAGAGTTTTTCGGATTTATCAAAATTACCACTTTTGACATAGGAATCAGCCAGACGGGTAATCACATGAATATCATCATTTTTATGCTTTAAGTATTCCTGCCAGTAGGGAATTGATTGAGCCGGTTTGTTCAGGCCCCGGTATACATCGCCAATACCACGCAGGGCAAAGGTGTTGGTCGGATCTACATCCAGAGTTTGCTGGTAATAACTGAGAGCTTTGGAAAAGCTTCTGGTTTCCCGACATAAATCACCAAGCCCAACCAGTATATAGGGATTTTTAGAATCTTGTCCCAAGGCCTCCAGGAAGACCTTTTCCGCCTCAACATACCGATGTTTTTTTAAAAGTTCGGCACCGTGCCTTGAAAGTTCAATAATCTTGCTGGGATCACTATATTCATTCCAGCTGGGCATATCCTCAAGATCGGAAAATTTATGATCAACCGTAAAAGTCAGCCAGTGAGGGGAATCCGAAGGGTGATTCTTCTTCAGCCAAGATTCAAGCTGGACAATATCAGCAGCCGGAAAGTGAAAAGTGACCCGATATAAATCACAATTCCGCAACTCATCATTTTTCATATAAAAAGTCTGGAGAGCCCCTTCAACCTGGGCCGTCAGGGCCAGACCCTGCTCAACCGCCCGGCGAGCCAGAGTTTCAGCTTCGGCATAACTTTCAGTTGTAGTCCAGCCTGTTTTCATTTTATTGATAATCATTAATATTCTCTTGAAGTTACGTATTAGGCAACTGTTCGGCTGCCTCTCAAGTAGTCTACGTTTACCCGGCCTGCTTCAGGTAGCACAAGTACGCTTCGCAGTCCTGAATGAACAAATCTTAGGCACATCTAAACAGTTACATAACAGAGGTTCTGACGGTTTTTCGCCTTTACCTGAATAGTTGCCGTATTAGAAATAAACCGGTTTAACCGGAACCTTTTCAGTGGTTTTCCTCTTGCCGGCAACAATGGCTTCGGCCTTCCGCCGGGCTGATTTTGTCATATCATTAATACTGATTCCATCCCAGCCAAAACCGGAAATATATAAATCAGGATATTTTTCTTCCAGCCGCTGTCGCCAGGCAAGAAGACGGGGATGATCCATTTCCAGTTGGGGAATTCCACTTTCCGGACGTAACACTTTAACAAAAACCGGCGGCTCAGGCAACTTAATCAGTTGCCTGAGGTCATCATATACCCTGGAGACAATTTCTTCATCATCAAGTTTCAATTTTTCCGGATGGCGGCGGCCGCCAACCAGGGCCTCCAGCAGGACATGGCCTTGCGGAGCCCGGTCAGGAAACATATGGGATGAAAACATGGCGCCCAGGGTAAAACGATTTTCCTTTTCCGGAGCAAGATAACCAAAGCCGTAAGGTATTTCGGCCCGATCGGTAAACCCCATAACAACATTAAAAATACGGGCCAGAGGAATTGCGATCAGCGGCGGGGTTTCAAGTTGAGCAAGCAGGGGCAGAGCCCCGTTAACCGGCAGGGCCATTACCAGTTTCGGAGTTGAAAAATTTTTCCGTTCAGTTGTTATCCGCCACTTATTATCATGATATGCCAACTGTTCCACCGGACAATTGAAAATAATCTTTTTATCCTTTTGCAGCACCTCAACCAGTCGTTCCAGGCCCTGAGGGAAATTATTCATGGCGGGCAGGGCTTTGTTTTTTTTGTTTTTTGCCTTGCGCTTCAGGCCGCGCAATACGGAACCATGTTCAATCTCCAGACGGCGGAGGCCAGGCATTACCGCGTCAATACTGAGACGCTGATAATCACCGGCAAAGGTACCGGTAAGGGCAGCGTCAACCAGAGGCAGCACCCCCCTGCCGAAACGACGGGCCGCCCACCGGCCGATATTTTGATCCTCTTTTAGCGGCTTGATCCGGAAATCACCCAGGAGGCGTAACTTTTCACTGATTGTCAGGAGGGGAGTGGTTAATAATTTCTGCGGTTTCTGCGGCAGGGCCACCAGTTTTCCCTGGTGACAGACATAACGGTAAAAATCGCCTAAAGGGGCCTGCTGCGCCTCTTTGTCCAGGCCGGTGTCATGCAGAATTTCCCGGCTTTCAGGAACATTATCGAGAAAACCATGCGGCCCCCATTCAGCCAGAAAACCATTTTGTCGAAATGACTTAATCGCGCCCCCGGCCCGATCACCCTTTTCCAGCAGCAATACACTGACATCAGCTTTAAGTTTTTTCAGAAAATGGGCTGCTGCCAGACCGGAAATGCCGCTGCCGATTATTATTATGTCATATTCTTGTTTCATCGTAACTACTCATGGGGTAAGCGCCTAATGAGTACAAACCTCAGTATTTGTAATGGTTGCAGGGGGACAAAGATTTTCATGATTCGTTTGGCGCAGCGTATTAGTCATTCTTAATCCGGGATAATCGTGGAAATCAGGGCATAAACTCCGACCCCGAATATCCGGCGCCCTGTAAGCAGTTACTTTTCCTCAATGCCTTTAACCGCCCGCGAAAGCAGCATCAAAAAAATTGTCGCTGAAATTCCGGCAGAGCCGAATATCATGCACATCACCATAATCTGGTAGCGGGCCGCAATCATGGGCGAAATCCCGGAAAGGATCTGACCGGTCATCATGCCGGGCAGGGACACCAGGCCCACAGCAAAAAGAGAGTTTGTCCGGGGAATCAGCGAGGCCTTAAGCGCAATCCCCCGGGCCTCTTTATAATCAACATCACGGGATAACTCCGCCATAAATCTTTCCGCCGCCAGGCTGACCGCATTCATGGCGCCGGCAAAAATCATTCCGGCCAGGGGAATCATATACCGGGGCAAAAACCAGGGATCAAGCCGTACCACCACCTGGGTAACCAGAATCAGGGTACTGCCGCCGCCCAGGATAACGGCAAGCAGGGATTTAGTAAAAAACTCAAGGCGTTTATCACGTACGGAACGAAGACTGATCCAGCCGGCCATTAAAACCATGACGGTCAGAACAGCTAAAATCACCAAACTGCTGTTGGAAGAAAAAATATAAACCAGGAAATAGCCTACCAGCAAAAGCTGGAGCAGCATTCGGAAAATTCCATACAGGGCGTTGCCGAAATCAAGCGACCACCAGTAAAGAATCGCCACCGTGACCAGAGCCGGGATAAAGGCCAACCCCAGATGGGAATAGGAAATTATCTGAATTGAGTTATTCAATTTTAAAACTACTCATGGGGTAAGCGCCTAATGATTGCAAATCTCAGTATTTGTAACTGTTTACAGGAAGGCAGGTGAGCTTGCAAGACTTCGGATTCGCTGCCCTGTGAGCAAGTTACTGTTAAAACTCAATTCCGGCCCTGGCCTTAACCCCATGGGCAAAGGGATGCTTTATTTCCCGCATTTCCGTGACCAGATCCGCAGCGGCAATCATCTTTTCTCCGGCATCCCTGCCGGTAATAACCAGATGCAGTCCATAAGGTCGGTTATTAATCATCTCCACAACCGAATTTTCACTTATCATCTCATACTTGACCAGATAGGTCAATTCGTCGAGAATGATCATATCATAAGTATCGGCGTCAATCTTCCGTCCGGCAAAATCAAAGGCCTCACGCCCCTGGCGGACAACCTCGTCGAGATTGTCCGCCTGCCAGGTAAAACCGCTGCCCATGACATAAAAATCAATCTGCCCTTTCAATTTTTCCAGAGCCCGGGCCTCGCCGGTCTGCCGGTTCCCCTTGATAAACTGAATAATGCAAACCCGCATATCATGGCCCATTGCCCGCAGGGCCAGACCCAGGGCCGCAGTAGTTTTACCCTTGCCGTTGCCGGTATGAATCAGAGTTAGTCCCTTGATTTTTTTCATAATTTATTCAAGACCCTCCTTTTTGTCCCCCGGATATTCGTCATTGGTGAATTTTTCAAGCTGCTGTTCATAAAACTTTTTCCTGGTCGGATCAGCCTTAATAGCTTCTTTTTCCACCTTAATACTGTTTTCCCGAAAACCATTGGCCCAATACGCCGTGGCCAGGGTATCAAGTATATAGCCTGCCGGTTTCAATCCAGCGGCCTCGCGGGCCAGCATCAAGGCCCGGGCCGGATTGCGTGCCTTAATATCCTCGGCGCTGAGCAGCAGCCAGGCCAGATTATTCAAGACATCAGGATCATCCGGAGTAAGTTCAAGATTTTTCTCATAAGCCCTTATTGCTTCATCATACAATCTCCGGCCCTGCTGTAAATCGCCAAGCAGTTGATACCAGAGAGGGTTCTGCTCATCATTTCTGATCTTATCCTTGATAACAGCTTCGGCGAATTTTTCCCGAGGCGCTCCTTCAAGGAGATCAGCCGGTATTTTCCAGACGGCAAAAGCGGTAATACAGATAACGATTAAATAAATAAGCAGTGAGGCATAAACCTTACGTTCATGCCGTTGCCCTACCTGGGGATCATATTCACAACGCTGGAGAAAATCAACTCTTTGAGCAATACCGAAATGATGCCAGTTAGGCTGGTCACGAATATTACCACTGAGCAGGGCAATTTTTTCTAATGACTGCACCAGGGGATAGCCGGTTCCCTGGGATATTAACGAATATAAGTCAGCCTGTCTCTCAAAATTTCGCATGAAAAAACCAAAAACAAAACGAAAATAAATAAGCATCAGGATAAACATGGGCAAGGTGCTCAAAAAAGTCAGAACAGTGTCCGGCTTCCGGCCGATTAATTCACAGAATTTATAAAAAAAAGTGGAATTTAACAGCAGATAAAGAGTGGGGTAATTGGCCAGTTGAGCTAACATTCCAAAACCGAGAAAGAGAAAGATATAAAGTTGCAGATGGTATTTCTTCACATGACCGATTTCGTGGGCCACTACTGCGTCAATCTCTGCCGGATTCAAGGCGCTGAGCAGGGCCGGGGTCAGGAGCAGATAACGAAACGGTTTAATCATGCCCATTACACCGGCGGTTATCACCCGGCCCTCAAAAAGGGGCCAGATCATAATATCGGCATAGCCTGTTTTGTGCTTTTTACAGAACTTATCCAGATGATCCCGCAAAGGGCCGGGTTCTAATGACTTGCAGTTCCACAAACGGACAATTATTACCGGAAAAGTCAGGGCCAGGACAAAAAAGAAGGCCAGAAAAATCAGGGGCTCGCCCCAGGCCGAAGCCAGCAGCCTTTGCAGGCCGGGAAAGGGTAGAAGCTGGAGCAGATCGGCAAAAAGCGAAAGCAGCAGCCAGGGCAGGACAATGGGCAGATTACTTTTAAGATTGGAAAGGATAAATTCCCGGCGGGCATATGTCCGATTAAAAATAAAACCGTAGCTTTGCCGGGCTCCGGCCCAGATAATGGCCAGGTAGAAAAAAAACAGGCAGATACCGCCCAGATCCACCAGGGTAGGCAGATGGCCTATAAGAGGCAGCCGGGAAAAAAAATACTGGCTGTCAAGAAGATAGATATCGAGGGCCAGGGAAACAATGGCCAGGATGGATAATTTCTGCTCCAGGGCAAAATATAAAGCTGAATCGCGAACCTTAGGGGGGCGATAAACATAGCGTACCAGCAGATTAAAAAGAAAGGCCTTGATAACAAAAAGAGAAAAGCCGTTGATAAAGGAAAACTGCGGGGTGTCCGGAATACTGTTTGTAGTCAGGACGAAAATGACCACAAGCAGATAGATCAGGTTATTGTATATCACGGAAAACTATACTTGATAAAGATGTGAAGATTGTCTGCGGCTGTTATGCCGACGGCATTGTTCCACCAGTCTCAATAACCGATGCTGGGTAAAAATATTTTTTTCAACAAAGTAACCGCCGATTTTTTTCCTGTATTTTTTCTGCTGACCGAGCAAAATTTTCAGCTGACTTTCCGATAATAATCCCATCTGCACCGCAGAACGGCCAAAGGGCCGGGTCCGGGATCGATGCCGCATTATAGCTAAAATATCTTTTTTGCTCAACCATCCCAGACGACGGCCAATCTCGCCCAGACGGGGCTGCTGATTGCGCTGCCAGACAAGGGCCTGAATCAGGGTCTGCCAGTCAATAAGGCCGGAATAGTAGAGATAATGGCCAAAAAGCAATTTTCTTTTTGGCAGGGAACCGTGATAAATTTTCTTTTCCGTTCCAGGGCGGGAATTATTTACCATAGCCGACCGGGGCTTGACCACTCGCCGGCGCGGCGGGCGCATCTGCTGCGGCTGACGCCCGGCTCCTCTATGGCCGGATGGTTTGTCATGTTTCCGATCATGGGGCTGCTGCGGCCACGACGCGCCTTTATCATAATTCTGCAGATGAGCGGTCAGCTGGGGATAGAGCCCTTTTTCCCTGGCCTCAAGAAAGTCTTTCAAATCCTCATAGGCCCGGCACACGGAATGAAACATCATGCTCATCCGTCGTTTGCCGAATTCGCTTTGATTAGGACAGCAGTCAGGATGAGTTTCCAGGGCCCTTTGCCGATAGGAGCTTTTTAAGCCTGATTTCTGCATATATTGGAGAAAACCGGGAGAGACAACCACTTCCGGGCCAAAGATAATTTTACAGGCCCGGTAAAGTTTCTGCTCAGCCAAAACAGGAAAAGTTGATTTTGCGCTTCGGGGCATAATTTCCGGGTTCAGAGGTTCAAGGGTTCAGGGGTTTCAATCTTCCGATTTCCAGCCAATTTTACGGCCTGTTTTGCTTATCTGGTTGAAAAAGAAACCGTTTTTAAGTACATTATCATATAACATCTTAATTTGTAAGATTATTTTATTATTTTTCGGTAAAAAATGGCGAATCACCAGTATTTTATGCAAATTGCCCTGTCTGAGGCGGAAAATGCCCTGAAACAGGGAGACTTTCCCGTGGGATGTGTTCTGGTACATGATAACCAGGTGATAGCCAGGGGACGGCGGTGCAACAGTCGGCAACAGATAAACGAACTTGATCACGCCGAAATCGTCGCTCTCCACGATTTGCTGGACAATCGTCCGGAAATCGACCCTTCCCTGGCAACCCTGTACTGCACCATGGAACCATGTCTGATGTGTTTTGCCGCCCTGCTGCTCAGCAATGTCCATACCATTGTCTATGCCTATGAGGATGCCATGGGCGGCGGTACAGCCGTTAACCTGAATCATCTGACCCCGCTGTACCGACAAATGGAAGTTACCATTATTCCCCATGTGCTGCGCAGTGAAAGCCTGGCCCTTTTTAAAAAATTTTTTAATGATCCGGCCAACAGATACCGGCGTAACAGTTTTCTGGCCGACTACACCCTTGCGCAGGAATAAGCATGACTTCTCCCAGGGCAAAAACTCTCGGCTTCAAGGCCGGGGAACGCAATATATTTTTTCATCTGCTTACTGCCTGTAATCTTTCCTGCGTCCACTGTTATATTGATTCGGCACAGCATGGCACCAACATGGTTTCCAGGGACGAAATAGCTGCCTGGCTTCGCCTCTTTGCCGAATCAGAAAAGAAAAGCAATGTTATTTTTCTAGGCGGAGAACCGACCATGCATCCGGATCTTGCCTTCGGCATCAAGACGGCCCGGGAACTGGGCTATCAGTCAGTCACGGTTGACAGCAACGGCTTCCTCTTCCATGATCTGCTGGATAAAATTGCGGCTGACGAGGTAGTAATCAGTTTCAGCCTGGACGGCCCTGCCCCTGAGGTTAATGATCCCATTCGCGGTCATGATGTTTTCAGAGTCTGTACGGAAAATCTCACAAAAACGGTAAGCAGAGGCTTTGATGTCAGTGTTATTTTCACGGTAAGCCGGATGAACATTAACCATCTGGACAGAATGCCGGAATTGTTGAAAGAGCTTGGAGTTAAACGATTTTTTATCCAGGTCATCGGCTTTCGCGGCAAATCGGCATCAGCCAGGGATAAATTACAGATTACTCCGGATGAGTGGCTGGCTAAAATTCCGCCGGCCGCAGCTCAGGCGGCGGAAATGGGAATTAAAGTTATCTATCCCAAAGTTTTTCTGGACAAGGATGAGATTTTCCAGTGTGCAGGACAGGTGGCGGAAAATTATTTTATCTTTCCCAATGGCCGGGTCTATCAGTGCCCGCTCTGCGAGGATTTTCCGGTAAATTCAATGCGTATCCAGGATAACCGGCTGCTTAAAAATGAAGGCCTGACAGAAGATCGTTTCTTCACCCTTGAAATTGCCGAGGGCTGCGTAATGAACAAGCTGCTGCAACCGGGCAATATTGTCTATGATAACAAGGGCAGACCCAGGCATCGTATATCATGCTGTCTGCTCAAACAGGAGATGACGGCCAGTGGTTAAGGTATTATCAGGACTTTTTACCTCATCAATCGGCAGAAAAGGGATCATGGCCGCAAGCGGCCTGCTTCTTTCTTTCTTTCTGTTGATTCACGCTGTTGGTAACGCCACCACCTTTTTCGGGGCTGCTGTCTTTAATTCCTATGCCGGACATCTCCATTCCCTGGGTTTCCTGATTTATATTTTTGAAATCGGTCTTGTTTTCATCTTTCTTGTCCATATAATATTCGGTATTATACTGGCCCTGGAAAATTTTCAGGCCCGGCCCGGCCGCTACCAGGTCAGCCGCAGTTCCGGAGGCCGCACACCAGGCTCCCGCACCATGATTCTTACCGGCCTGCTGATTCTGGTTTTTCTGGCCGTTCATCTGAAAAATTTTCATTTTACTGATCATTCCCGCCATATTTCCCTTATTGTTAAAGGCATTCTGGCTCAGCCCCCGGCAGGAATTTTTTACCTGCTGGCCCTGGCAGGGCTTGGTCTTCACCTCAGCCACGGTTTCTGGAGCCTGCTCCAGTCCCTGGGAATTAATCATCCGAAATATAATAATTTTTTTCACCGTTCGGCTCTGGTGCTGGCCCTGACAATAGCCGGGATTTTCAGCGCAATTGCGGCGCTGGCCCTGCTGTGGCCGAAATTTCTCGGTGGATAAGATTGGAATGGTCGCATGAAAAATCGTCTACTTTTACTTGGCCGCTCCAGCTTCCGAATGACTGGCTTTGAGGGTAAAATATGGTATATTCATATTCTCCTGAGAGCAGAAGTTGCAAAACAGGCAGGTTGCCGGCGTGCATCGGCAAGATTCATTCCGGGCGGAAAAGAGTTTTCATTTATGGGCTGTTGACCATGAGTGACGGCATATGCCGGGGGCTGCCGAGAATGTTGGTCGGATGAATTGGAGAAAATCGCCGTTGACGATGGCTTTAAGCTGAATTTTTTTGCCGGGCTTGATAATATTTATAGCGTAACAACCATCTTGTCGGAGGTTGTCAGGGCATGCCGGGGAGTAAACAAATGGCTCTTTATGATTATACCGCCTTAAACAGCAGTAATGAGTCCCAGGCCGGAGTCATGGTAGAAAAAGACAAAAACGGCGTGGCCCGGCGTCTCCTGCAACAGGGCCTGCGTCCTCTGGAAATCAGGCGGCATAAACAAGCAGGCGGCAGTTCCTTTTTTTTTGCCTCTCTGCAGGATAAATTCCAGGCTAAACGTATTACAAAGACGGATGTGGAATTTTTCACCAAGCAGCTTACCCTGCTGCTGAATGCCGGGCTTTCTCTTGATGCTTCCCTGCGGATTATGAAGGCCCAGAGCCGAAAGCCGGTCTTTCGGCAATTTACCGGCGGGATTGAACAGAAACTCAAAGAGGGCAAATCATTTTCCGAGGCCCTGTCTGAGCAGCCTGTTTTTTCTTCAATGTATGTTAATGTTGCCAGGGCCGGTGAAGAAGGCGGCATCCTGCCGACCATGCTCACCAAGATTTCCGAATACCAGGCCACTTTTCAGGAATTGAAACAGTTTATTATTTCAGCCTCAATTTATCCTCTTATTCTGCTGGTCGTCGGCCTGGCGGCTATTATAATTCTGGTCACTGCTATTCTTCCCCGTTTTGAAATCCTTTTTTCCGGGATGGGACAGGATCTGCCGGCCAATGTAAAAGTCATGATGGCTGTGGCCCATTTTTTTACCAATCATTATCTGTCGGCTTTGCTGCTCCTGTTCTGTCCGCCTTTTGCCCTGTATAAATATCTTAAGACTGCCGAAGGACGAAAAAAATATGACCATCTGGCCATCAGGCTGCCCATTCTGGCCGGTTTTGTCAGGGATTTGGAGACAACCAGGATTTTTCGCACCCTGGAAGTCCTGGTAAATAACGGCGTGCATCTGGCCACGGCTCTGCGAATTACCAGCGGGGTAGCGGTTAACGTTGAATATCGTCAGGCCTTGAACCGGGCCACCGAGGCCTTGAAAGAGGGGCAGCAGGTGGGACGGAAATTAAAGGCTGAGAGATTATTGCCTGATCTTGCTGTTGATCTGCTTTCCATTGGCGAAGAGTCGGGCCGGGTCGGCGAGGTCTGCGGCCAGATTGCCGAACATTTTGAAGTTGAGCTGCGGATGCGGATTAAAAGGCTTATTGCCATGCTGGAACCGGCGCTTATCCTGTTTATTGCCCTGATCGCCGGTTATGTGGTGGTTTCCATGCTGTCTGTTATCATGAGTATAAATGATATTGCCGGTTAGCTGATGAGCAAAGACGAAACCAGGAAGATAAATTATTGGATGCGGAGTAATCTTAATGTTAAAAATGGTTTTTCCCTGTTTGAGCTGCTCACCGTACTGATTATTCTCGGAGTAATGGCCGGGGTGGCTGCTCCGGCAACAGGCAGGTTCTTGAATAATCTTTCCTTCCGCCGCCAGGTCAGTGAGTTGAAGGCTAATCTGCGCTATGTCCGGCTCAAGGCCATCACGCTCGGCAAGGATATCAATTTGACCCAGGGAGATGAAAACCGGATTTTTCTGCTGCGGGGCGGGCTGGAGGAGGAAAAGATCCTGGACATTGATCAGGACACTGAAATTATCATGGAGCCGGAGGAAATTATTTTTTCAGCCCAGGGCTATGTTACTCCGGCAACCCTGATAATTTCCGAGGACGAACGGAGCCGGACAATTATTATGGATCCGCTTACTGCTCTGCCGGTGGAGTAAACAATTAATGGTGGATTCGTAAAAAGGTAAAAAATCCATGTATCGTCATTCCGGCTCGAATAATTATGAAAAAATGACGTAACTACTCACGGGGTAGGCACCTAATATTCGCCAACCACTTTACTTGTAACTGTTTACAGGGTGCCGGAGATTTTCGTCATCAGACCGGTGCC